>NZ_JABWMS020000228.1:0-537 GCF_013369155.2 Escherichia sp. 94.0001
GATCTGGAGGTAATGTGCGGGTATTACTTCGACCTGTTCTGGTACCGGAACTCGGTCTGGTTATCGTTAAGCCAGGCCGTGAATCAATGTCAGCATTCCATAACGGCAGAATACTGGTGGAGCCGGAACCAAAAAGCATGCGAGCTCTGCCGTCCGGGGTTGTACCTGCCGTTCACCAGCCGCTGGCGGAAGATAAATCACTACTGCCATTTTTCAGCGATGAGCGGGTGATCCGTGCTGCGGGTGGCGCTGGTGCACTGTCTGACTGGTTATTACGTCACGTGAAATCCTGCCAGTGGCTACACGGTGATTATCATCACAGCGAAACCGTCATTCACCGTTACGGTACCGGCGCGATGGTGTTGTGCTGGCACTGCGACAACCAGCTGCGGGAGCAGACATCTGATTCACTGGATCAACTTGCTCAACAGAATCTGGCCGCCTGGATGATTGACATCATCCGTCACGCAATGAATGGCGCACAGGAGCGTGAATTATCTCTGGCTGAATTATCCTGGTGGGCGGTCCGCAATCAGG
>NZ_JABWMS020000229.1:0-536 GCF_013369155.2 Escherichia sp. 94.0001
CTGGCAATGCTTAATGCCGCTGCTTTTTCCAGATTGGTGATATCCTGCTCCAGAGCGGACAGATTTTCAGCCTGCTTAGCCCTGGCTTCATTGGCCCATTTCAGGTCCTGCACCGCCTTAATTTTCTGGTGCATCCACTCATAAAGTTCATCATCGGTATAGTCTGGCGCGATGATGACGGGGTCTCGTTTCTGCATGTCGGCTCCTTGTGGTTAGCGTTGCCTGCTTTTTAACCACGTCAGGCGAGGTGGTATCCTCTGAGGGGTCTGTTACTCGAGAGGAAATTGGTTATGAATACAATCAAGTTTTCTTGCCCAGAATGTGGTGGCTAAGTCTTTGACACATCCTTTAAGCCGCAGGGCTCTGACAGTTTCGCGGGAGCCATCTGCAAAAATTGTGGTCACCTTGTAACTGAAGATGAGTCCTCGCAGTTCGATGACGAAATCGTTGACAATATCTTCGGTGCACTCACCAGAGACTTTCTGAAGTAAAGGCGCATACCGCTTAGTTACCGCTCTGATAACTCTTACCTGTCC
>NZ_JABWMS020000230.1:0-530 GCF_013369155.2 Escherichia sp. 94.0001
TGGCGGCATAAAGTTTACGCATAATTACCTCTCGCTTTTCTGCAATAAAAAAGGCGTCATTTCTGACGCCCGTTCTGGGTTATAAAATTCAGCTGATACTGATACCTGCTGTGGATTTTTTCATCACCACAACCAGCAGATCGCTGATACTGGTTGTTGGTGTCCAGTTATTCGCTCCTGATGAAGATACGGTGAATGTCAGTGTCAGCGTCCCCTGTCCGGCAGGCATATCTATAACTGAGGAAAATACGCCCTGAGCATCCGTCGTGGACTGATTAAAAATCTCCTGACCATTGCGGGTCACTCTTAACCGGCAGGTTGAATACCAGTATGACTGTTGGTTATTACTGTTGAAATTCTCATGCTTACCACCGCGGAATAACACTGGCGGTATCATGACCTGCCGGTCAAACTTCTGATCATCACTGATTCTTACCGTGATGGTGCCACTGGCATAAGTGCTCGTGCGGGGGAAAGTGAACCGCCCCGGGAATCCTGGAGACTAAACTCCCTGAGAAAGAGGTAAACAG
>NZ_JABWMS020000231.1:0-528 GCF_013369155.2 Escherichia sp. 94.0001
CGTTTGAGCAGAATAACCATGTGGTGATTAACAACGACGGCACGAACGGGCAGATTGGACCACAGGCGCTGAAGGCTGTGTATGACATGGCCCGCAAGGGTGCCCGTGATGAAATTCAGGCTCAGATGCGCGATGGTGGTCTGTTCTCCGGAGGTGGACGATGAAAACCTTCCGCTGGAAAGTGAAACCCGGGATGGATGTGACATCGGCTCCTTCCGTCAGGGAGGTGCGCTTTGGTGATGGCTATTCCCAGCGTGCGCCTGCCGGGCTGAACGCTGACCTGAAAACGTACAGCGTGACGCTGTCTGTCTCCCGTGAGGAGGCCACGGCGCTGGAGTCGTTTCTGGCTGAGCACGGGGGCTGGAAGGCCTTTCTGTGGACGCCGCCTTATGGTTACAGGCAGATAAAGGTGACCTGCGCAAAATGGTCGTCGCAGGTCAGTATGCTGCGTGTTGAGTTCAGCGCAGAGTTTAAACAGGTGGTGAACTGATGCAGGATATCCGGCAGGAAACACTGAATGAATGCACC
>NZ_JABWMS020000232.1:0-522 GCF_013369155.2 Escherichia sp. 94.0001
CAGGGCATCCACCGTGTACGCTTAGTCGCTTAACCTCACAACCCGAAGATGTTTCTTGCGATTCATCATCGTGTTGCGAAAATTTGAGAGACTCACGAACAACTTTCGTTGTTCAGTGTTTCAATTTTCAGCTTGATCCAGATTTTTAAAGAGCAAAACTTCGCAGTGAACCTTTGCAGGTACACTCTGAAGTATTTTTTATTTAATCACTACAGAGATGGTGGAGCTATGCGGGATCGAACCGCAGACCTCCTGCGTGCAAAGCAGGCGCTCTCCCAGCTGAGCTATAGCCCCATAACATGTAGTTAAAACCTCTTCAAATTTGCGGTGCAAATTTGGTAGGCCTGAGTGGACTTGAACCACCGACCTCACCCTTATCAGGGGTGCGCTCTAACCACCTGAGCTACAAGCCTGTAGAGGTTTTACTGCTCATTTTCATCAGACAATCTGTGTGAGCACTGCAAAGAACAGTTCTTTAAGGTAAGGAGGTGATCCAACCGCAGGTTCCCCTACGGTTACCTT
>NZ_JABWMS020000233.1:0-519 GCF_013369155.2 Escherichia sp. 94.0001
TGATGCAGTGCCTGGTGCCTCCAGGTGACGTTAACCAGTTAACAATTAACGCCGGATACAGAGAATCCACCCATAACACTGTTTTTAGCTTTAACTGTTCCGCGTGCGCTTAGCCGCATTCACTGCATCACAAAATTCACTTTAAAAAGGGCGGACATCAGTTCATGGGCAAACAGATGCCGCCAAACGTCACCAGAAAATTGATAACAGAGGGCGTTGCAGCGGGGTTGTCACTTAAGCGTATGGTCAACCTGACAACCCGGTGTCCTCAACGGGGAAGAAATGACCCCGCCATACTTACCGCCGCGCCATTTCGCGGAGTGCCACAACCGGAAGCGCACGGTCGACGAAAATTTAACGACAGGCTATCTATGAACCAGCAACCTCGCCGTGCGCTTTCGCGTTATGCTCTGACTTTTCAGAGAAATATCCTTTCAGTAAACTGTCAGTGCCGGATGTTCACCCGTGTCCGGCGCACGCACTCCACTTCACCCGTGGAGAACTCCTTAATTACCAACC
>NZ_JABWMS020000234.1:0-512 GCF_013369155.2 Escherichia sp. 94.0001
TGGAGCACCTCAAAAACACCATCATACACTAAATCAGTAAGTTGGCAGCATCACCGGAGTTTTCGGCCTCAAATCTTCCTTTTGTCCCTTCATCGAAAAATCAACCTCACTGTATTTTTTAATCCATTTGGATATGGTGTTAAAAGCAGGGATCCCATACTTCACTGCAGCTTCCCTTATAGAAAGAGAATTATCAATAACATCTCTGACCACATTCAATCTGAAGTTATCGTCATAACGTCTTTTTTGCCCAGTCAGTGTTTTTAATCCGTGCTTACGGTAAACATAAGCCCATTTCCTTACCGTGCTGGGGTCAATATTGTACATTTTTCCAACAGACTTCAAACTCAGCTCACCTTCCAGGTATTTTTCTGATACTTCCCTTTTGAATTCTAATGAAAATTTGCTCATACGCTCCTCAGTTACAGATCTGGTGTCTAACTATTGGGGCGCACTTCAAATAAGTAGTGGGAACCAAAGTGTCAGATATGCAGAAAAATGTGACTCCCGGC
>NZ_JABWMS020000235.1:0-509 GCF_013369155.2 Escherichia sp. 94.0001
GTGGAATGAGGCCAAAATGCTGCGGCCAGAAGCTGATGCGCTGTTCATCAGGGACGGGAGTGGCAACCAGCTGAGGTGGGTTATTCCCTGATGCAGTGGTTACGGAAACAGAAGGTGTGGTGGAATTATGCGAAACGGTTGTCATGAGGTTATTCCTTATAAAAAGTAAATGAATGGAAGAAGCCCCGGGGCAGGAACAGATGTGAGTCAGGACTGCACTTTCAGTGAAACGGCATCAGCGCATGCTCTCCAGCAGCGTTTCTGCCATCACCCACAATGCGCGATTGAGCTTAATGTCGGTATCAATGCTGTGAATGGCCCGGGTATGGATACGTTTTCCTTTTGCACTGCGACCGGAAATCCCGCCTTTCAGCATATTCTCCTGGATGGTCTGATAAGCACTCCACAGGTCCTTACCGTAATCCTCCCGGCGTCGTGGTGTCAGAATGTCGGTGGTGGTGACGGGCTGATGTTCGTCACCATAACGGTAAGTCAGTGCCGCCTGTGCC
>NZ_JABWMS020000236.1:0-489 GCF_013369155.2 Escherichia sp. 94.0001
GTTTATAATTCGGTATCAAATGTACTGGTTGTACAAGGTTCAGAACGCAAGCACATTCAACAGTACGTCAGGACTATTGATTTCATAACAGTGAATACATTTTTTACCGTTTATAATGACTGCCTGTGTTGGACAAGGATACCAGAACAGCCGAAAACACCGGGGGTTATTACCTGCTCTCATGGAAACCAGATATTCCTGGTGCTAATCACAGTCATAAATAGCCTGAAGAACATGACGAAGGGACTTTAATGGAAGCCGGAGTAACTTGCCAGAACATCAATCTTCGTCATCATTTACAAAGAAAAATAATCAGTTAAAGCAGTCCGGGCAATCAGCCCGGACTGCTTACTATTTTAATGGATTGTTAATCTTTGCATATTCAAACGGGCTGATACCCTTATCTCTGTTCGCATCCAGAAAATCTGCCCACCACTGTAGCATCAGTCGACGTTCTTCCAGATGTTCTGCTTTATGGATATACGCAGC
>NZ_JABWMS020000023.1:0-63429 GCF_013369155.2 Escherichia sp. 94.0001
ATATTAAATAGACTAGAAACATTTTGAAATCTTTTAAATACATTTGTTACATGTAATCCTTAAAATAAAATGAACTTCATAGAATAGTATCCAAATGTGCTTTTTTTGGATAACGGCACTTATTGTTATATTCATGAAGATTATAATCACAAGGGAATACATAATGAAAAGAAAAGTTCTGGCAATGCTGGTCCCGGCGTTATTAGTTGCTGGCGCAGCAAATGCGGCTGAAATTTATAATAAAGATGGCAATAAAGTTGATTTTTACGGCAAGATGGTTGGCGAACGCATCTGGTCAAACACTGATGATAATAACAGCGAAAACGAAGATACCTCGTATGCTCGTTTCGGTGTTAAAGGTGAGACTCAAATCACCAGCGAACTGACTGGTTTCGGTCAGTTTGAATACAACCTCGACGCTAGCAAGCCTGAAGGCTCTAATCAGGAAAAAACCCGTCTAACCTTCGCGGGTTTGAAATATAACGAGTTAGGATCTTTCGACTATGGTCGTAACTACGGTGTTGCTTATGATGCCGCAGCTTATACCGATATGTTAGTTGAATGGGGTGGCGATTCCTGGGCTTCCGCTGACAACTTCATGAATGGTCGTACCAACGGTGTTGCAACCTACCGTAACTCTGATTTCTTTGGTCTGGTTGATGGTCTGAATTTTGCTGTTCAATATCAAGGTAAGAACAGCAATCGTAGCGTTACTAAACAAAATGGTGATGGCTATGCGTTGTCTGTAGACTACAACATCGATGGTTTTGGTTTTGTAGGTGCGTATAGCAAGTCTGATCGTACTAATGAACAAGCTGGTGACGGCTACGGTGATAACGCTGAAGTGTGGTCATTAGCCGCGAAGTATGATGCAAATAATATCTATGCAGCAATGATGTACGGTGAAACCCGCAACATGACCGTTTTGGCGAATGATGCATTCGCCAATAAAACCCAAAACTTTGAAGCTGTTGTACAGTATCAGTTCGACTTCGGTTTACGTCCGTCTTTAGGCTACGTATATTCCAAAGGCAAAGATCTTTATGCTCGTGATGGACATAAAGGTGTTGATGCTGACCGCGTAAATTACATCGAAGTTGGTACTTGGTACTACTTCAATAAGAACATGAACGTTTACACAGCATACAAATTTAACCTGCTGGATAAAGATGATGCAGCAATTACCGATGCTGCAACTGATGACCAGTTTGCAGTTGGTATCGTCTACCAGTTCTAATCAGCCAACACGCCTCGGCGTGTTACTGTAAAACATAACACTAGGCTGTGTCCCTTAATTACGCAACCGTTGATAAAAGAGTCGGATGCAGCCCAGTTTCACCATCGCCAGATAATTTCTCGCCGTTTTGTCGTAACGCGTAGCGATGCGGCGGTATTCTTTCAGGCGACCAAAGCACCGTTCAACGACGTTGCGATTGCGATATGCATCGCGATCAAGCCGTGCTCGTCCATCCGATGCCATTTTTTCATTTGATTTTCGGGGGATGACTGCCTTTATGCCTTTATTTTTCAGCTCGTTGCGCAATGTGAGTCCGGAGTACGCTTTGGCGGCCAGCACAACATGACCACGGCGTTTCATGCAACCGTTCTGACGATGAACGCCAATGCCGTCCAGAAGTCGTTGCGCGAACTGGCTTTCATGAGACTGCCCGGGGCTTAGCACGATATTTAACGGGAGGCCGCTTCCGTCTGTTGCCAGATGGATTTTGGTGCCCAAACCGCCTCGAGAGCGACCCAGCCCATTATCTCCGTCGATATCGGAATTTTTTTTGAGCTCCGGCGGCGCATTTTAGTGCCCGGATATTACTGCCATCCAGCGCTGTGGCAGACCAGTCAACAAAGCCGTTCGCATCAAGTAGTGAAAGCAATCTGTTGAAAATGATGTTAATCACGCCTGACTTTGACTACCTGTTAAAGCGGTTATAAACGGTTTTCCATGGCCCAAATCGTTCGGGTAAATCGCGCCATGGTGCGCCGGAACACAATACCCAGAACATGCCGTTGATGATTTTACGATGCTCTGCACATGGGCGCCCGGCCCGTCGTGTGGCAGGTTCAGGGGGCAACAAGGGCTTGATGATGGCCCATGCTTCATCGGGGAGGTCGTAGCGAGCTATGGTTCAATATGTTGTGGAAACAGACCGTTACTATAGCTCAAACTATTACGGGACACAGCCTAATAAAATCATGGCTCCTCACAAAGAAAACATCATTGAAAGAGCTCAGCAGTTTAAAAGAGTTTTAGTTTTACAGGATACAATTGAACTTAATTATTCTGGTCTGAATGAAAAACAGGGAGTTGGTCCTAAAAAATATAAAGATGAAAGAAACTTATTTCTTCATCCTCAACTCGTCATCAGTGAGTCAGGTGTTTGCCTTAGGGTTTATGATGACTATCAGTGGTTCAGGGATGAATTAAAGACCAGTAAAAATACCCGATAAGAAATCTGCAATGATTTACTTCATAAAAACATGTCAGTGAAAAAGAAACCTGGCGTTGGGTTGAAGGATATAATAAAGCAACAGAACTGGCCCGCCAATGCCCTGCTACCCATGTATTGTCAATTTCTGAGCGCGAAGGCGATTTTTATGATCTGTTTGAACACGCAGAACAGACTCCCGGAATAAAAGCTGACTGGCTTGTCAGAATGAAATTTAATAACAGAGCCACGCTGAATATCAATGGAAAACGGGATCATAGGTTGTTGCACGAAAGAATCATGGAGATTACACCGCAGCAACTGGTTGAATTCGCTATACCAGATGGGCGGGGGCAGCCAGCCAGAACAGTGACACAGGAATTGCGCCTGGCCAGACTGACACTGCATCCCCCCACCGGACGTAGAGGAAAGCTTCGTTGTGTTCCGGTAACCGTAACAGTTTTGCTTGCAAAAGAAAGAAACCCACCGAAAGGGACCCAACCTCTTATCTGGTAGTTAATGAGTAGTATTCCTGTTGAAGATTTAACGGAACCAGCACAACTTATTCAGTGGTATTTACAACACTGGAAAATTGAAGTTTTTTTTAAGTATTAAAAAGTGGATGTCAGGTTGAGACATTACAGCTTGAAACGTTTGAAAGAACCCGGAACAGTCTCGCGCTATATTTAATAATAGACTGGCGAATCATGTATATAATCTCATTGTATAAAACTATGCCAGAAATATCTAGCAAATTTATTTCCCCCGGAGATGAGTGGAAATACCTCTGGCTTCTTGTTGAAAATACAGCACCTCCGAAAAATCCTCCTGATATAAAAACAGCAACAGTAATGTTGGCGAGACCTGGAGGATATCTGGCAAGAAAAAATGATTCGCCACCAGGCCCAAAAGCAATATGGTCAGGATTAACACGATTAATGTTGTCAATTAATGACATAGAAATATCCCAGAAAACTTGTGGGTAAGGGTATGTAAGGGCAACGGTGATCATGATTGGATTCTGGCGGATAAAAACGCGCATACCTTAACGATAAGCGCGATGTTGTTCAAGTAGATATGGGGTATGTATTGGTCTAATGATGTTGGGTTTATCGTCAAAACGCTTACCTGAGAGGTAAGCGTTTTGCGCGTATTACTGAAAAAAGCGAATTATTTGTAAGTTGCAATCGTAATATTGCCAGAGAAATTTCTCTTTATATTGCGGATATCATTATCCCTTGACCGATTATCATCTTCAGCGTTGTTATGGATGATACTTTCGCCTTTAGTGGTATAGATATAATTAGCAATATCAAAGTTGTTATTCTCGCTATTTACGACTGCTCTTAAAACGTAAAGGGTTTGTGTGAATCCGTTTGCTGAGAAATCGGCATGAAGATGGTTATGTCTACCATTCAAAGCAACAAAACTCGGACAATCAATTAATTTATCGCTAACAGCTAGAGCGGCGCTACGCACATCATGTGCAGCGTTATCATTAGCAACATGAAATGCTTGTGAACAAGCATAAAACAAATTTCCAATCCCGGTAGGACTGGATAAACAAGAAATAATTTCTTCTCTTTTTTCTGGCGTTATACGATCCTGCTCTAAAGACTCTCTCACCAGATGACATTCATCAGATTTGAAAATAAATTTCTTGAATATTTCCTCATAAACATCATGAGAAAGAGATCCAGAGCGAGTGAAAGATTCGTTGGCATGAAATTTTTCGCTAAGTAAGTCTCTTATAGTGCTGTTTATTTTTTCACCACAACATAAAACAAATGAACTTCCCTCCAGAACTTGTCTTTTTGCATCTGCAAGGAGTGAGCTAAATTCCGCCTCTCCAAGCGTAAGGTTTTCCATACCTGATTGATGTAAATACTGTTCTGGAATTAAATCTTTTTGTTCCTTTAGAAGCTCGATCATTCGGCATTCGGTTTGCTTATCAGTACAGGAAGACATGTTATAGTTATTTTTAGCAACTTCCAGCTTAAGAGCATTTGCAGCAACTGTTAATTCTGAGAGTTGATGTTTTTCAAATTGATCGTGATCTGATAATAACCTTATAAACTCTTTTACATTTCGACCACTAAAATCCTGTTCCCTACTCTTTCGATCAAAACATTTTTTTTTGTTATTGAGCTCACGATACATATCAGTGACTTTAAATTTATTACTTCCGGTCTGCTCAATTTTTGTATAACTATCCATGCCTGTAACGGCAATCCATGTCTTATAATTCGCATTCTCCGATTCAGGCGTAACATGAAAATAAGGAACCAATTTATCACTAATATCATGTCGATAGATATGAAAAGAATCTAAAATGTATAATAATAAACTGCGAAAAACTTCACGAAAACTGTCATCGTGAGACCTTGCCCTATAATTATCGAGCAGGCCACTTTGTTCCATCGCATTTAACTTAGAAATATTACTCTCGAGGCTTTTTTCGATACTCTCCCTTAGATTCTGATTTTGTAACTGGCTATTATCATTCTCTGTTTTATTTGGATATATATTACTCGTCACACTAACCATAGTAACCTCGCTATTCCTCACGATGAACTATTAATTTATACACAACAATCCGAATTTAACACCACCGCTGAATATCTTAGCCCTAACTGTCAACACCCAAGTTACCAGTGCAGCGACTTAAATTAACGTCCTGGGCTAATAAATTGTGCCTGAGATGATCTCTGGCACAATTACACCTTATATATCTGAACGGAACTATCAAAAATCGCTCATCAGTAATCCCCTGAGCTATTTAGTTGTTTGTTTAATTACCCTTGGCTTCTATGCCGCTGGGTTTAATACCTTGTTACACCCCTGGCACCCACAGGGACGGGCTGTTATACGAAAAACGATCTACTGGGGCATTTTCAAATCCATGGCTTGGTGAATCCGGTATTAGTACCAGTCCGTTGTGAGCTGCGTGAATATGCAGCAGTGAATCACTCCCTGTGTCGATATGCAGCGTCGGTACACCCCGGTCAATCTCAAGAATGAGGCCGAAACACGCCGTGCCGGATACATCCACAACTTCACACTGAAGGTTTTGATCTGCTGAAATATTTACCTGATAGGACTGACAGACTTCTTCTGGCTGCTCAACGTTACCCAATTCTCAGTCCTGTAACGTCATGGTCATCGTTCAAGGCTGGTCTGTGAGTATGACATTAGCAGCGCACACACCTGATGGCGGAACTGCTGACGCTTGCTTATCCTTGTACGCCGCTGACACCATGTATACCAGCCGCTGCGGGCCACCCGGAGCACACGGCACATTGCTTTGATGCTGAACTCCGCCTGATGTTTTTCAATAAAGACATACTTCATTTCAGGTGCTTCGCGAAGTATGTCGCGGCCTTTTGGAGGATGGCCAGCTCTTCATCTCGCTCTGCCAGCTGGCGTTTGAGACGTGCAACCCCGGTGGGCATCTCCAGCTCACGTTCAGAAGAAGTCTGCTGATGTTGCTGTTTACTGCGCCAGTTGTAGAGCTGTGATTCATACAGGCTGAGTTCACGGGCTGCGGCAGCACACCGATGCGTTCAGCAAGTTTCAGGGCTTCACTGCGTAATTCAGGCGAATGTTGTTTACGTGCTTTTTTGCTGGTTGATACAGATTTTGTCATGTGAGTCACCTCTGACTGAGAGTTTACTCACTTAGCCGAGTGTCCACTATTACTGGGTAAGATCATTTCATCTCCATCTACGGCACACGCAATTGCCAAACATATCGATACAGCACCTTACCCTGCCCCTCCTGGCACAATAACATCTACCAGTGACTCTTCCAGCCACCCCAAATGCATTTCTTTATGAATTAATCCGCAACAAGACCACCTCCCATATAAAAATATTTGCAAAAATAGTGCATGAAAAAAGCCTTTTCTACAGCAGTTCGGGATATAAATATTCAACAGAATAGCAATATTCCATAGCACTCAATCTCTCATCGTCGTCCCAGACCTCTGATAATGGTCTAAAATCATTGAAGTCACTTGTGACCACATGACTCAAAAAGGAAAATTTGGCGTGAGAAACATTCAACATCAGTGCAGCATCATCATTACATATTTTCCCTCGTCGCCTACCGCTTTCGATATATTGACTCAATTTTCCAGCCTGGTTAAAAATAGCGACCAGCTCAGTCGCAAATATAGTGACTAACCTAACTAAGCAACAACAAGGAATACACTATGACTGTTCAAAAAAGTAAAGATCCGCAGGTCGATACTGCTGAAGATAATGCATTCTTCCCTTCAGAATATTCGCTTAGCCAATATACCAGTCCTGTCTCTGATCTTGATGGCGTGGACTATCCAAAACCGTATCGCGGTAAACACAAAATTCTGGTGATCGCCGCGGACGAACGTTATTTGCCGACCGACAACGGCAAATTGTTCTCAACCGGTAACCATCCGATTGAAACGTTGCTGCCGTTGTATCATCTCCATGCTGCAGGTTTCGAATTCGAAGTGGCGACCATTTCCGGCCTGATGACCAAGTTTGAATACTGGGCTATGCCACACAAAGATGAAAAGGTAATGCCGTTCTTTGAGCAGCATAAATCGTTGTTCCGCAATCCGAAGAAACTCGCGGATATTGTCGCCAGCCTCAATGCTGACAGCGAATATGCAGCAATCTTTGTTCCTGGTGGTCATGGCGCACTTATTGGTTTACCAGAAAGCCAGGACGTAGCTGCCGCTTTACAGTGGGCAATCAAAAATGACCGTTTTGTTATCTCCCTTTGCCACGGCCCAGCGGCATTTCTGGCGCTTCGACACAGCGATAACCCACTGAACGGTTATTCCATTTGCGCATTCCCAGACGCCGCAGACAAACAAACGCCAGATATTGGCTATATGCCGGGTCATCTCACCTGGTACTTCGGCGAAGAGCTGAAGAAAATGGGCATGAACATTATTAATGACGACATCACCGGGCGAGTTCATAAAGACCGTAAACTGCTCACCGGCGACAGTCCTTTCGCTGCGAATGCGTTGGGTAAACTGGCAGCACAGGAAATGCTGGCAGCTTACGTGGGTTAATCCCTGTTACATTGTAATATAAGCGCATAATCAATCGCAGCCACGTGAGTACTCACGACGTGGCTGCGTTTTTTCACGGTTAACCTGTGGCGTACTGAAGCCATAGGTTAATTTCTTTGCGGTAACGTAATACGGAACACATTATGCTTATTTAAATAGTGATATGTAGCACTTCCCCCATGCAATTCGGCAATTGCTTTGACTAAAGAAAGGCCAAGCCCCTGACCTGCAGAATGACGCGAATTATCTCCCCGCCAAAATCTACGGAAGAGTTTTTCCGGCTCATTAATTTTCGATCCAGGGCTGGCGATATCAATATTAAGAGAGCCGTTGGCATCAAGAAAACTGGTTATATGAATGCACGATTTTTCTGGTGAATATCGAATGGCGTTAACAATAAGATTCGATAACATTCGTTGAAGTAAAATTTTATCCGCAAAGATTTGCTGATTGCACTCGACCTGAAAATGAATCTGTTTCTCTTCTGAAAGGTATTCCAGATAGTCTAACAAATTCCCAATTTCCTTGTTAAGAGAGAGCGAATCCAGTTTCACCAAAACATTGCTTTTATCTGCTCTGGCAAGAAACAGTATGTTCTCTGTTAACCGCGAAATATTTTCCAGCTCTTCAATGTTTCCGGCAATTGTTTTTTGATATTCACTGATACTTCGGGTTTGACTGAGCGTCACCTGATTCTGACCCAGTAATGCATTAATTGGCGTTCTAAGTTCATGAGCGAGATCGTCAGCAAATTGGCTAAGGCGCTCAAAATCTTTTACTAAAGCATGGTGCATTTTATTCAACGCCTGACCAAGAGGTTTTAATTCACTCGGTAGTGCGATAACCTCAACAGGCTCTCGGGTGTCGTTATAATTTAATGCTTCCGTTACCCCACTCAACTTTTTGATCTCTCGTAATCCTGTTCTGATTAACAGCGGACTTAATACTGAGCACAGTATAATGGCGACGATGCAAATTATAATGCTATTAATTTTATACTGTTCAAGCATATTATGTCTGGCTGAAGCCAATTTAGCCACAGTAACCGTTAATGATGGCGAAATTTCATCAATGTTAATTCGTAAAGCATCTATCTCTGTGTCATTAATAATGCTTCTGTAAATGCCAGCTGCACTGATTGCCTCAGTCGCAGGTATGTTATTTAACATATCATCACTGACATTCGTCCGGTTAACAATTTTATTGATGCCATGACCATGAATGATCAAAATATCCTGACTAACATCCATCATCCGGTTAAAATAGACAGGTAAAGTATCTGGATTTACCCCATCAATTAGTAACTGCTTGATCTGTGCAGTCCGGTTAATGAGTGTTGTATCATCGCGCCATTTCAACTCACTTGCCAGGCCATTATAGAGAGTCCAGACAATTCCAGCGCCAGCGACAGACAGTAGCAATATAAAAAGCAAGGTTAAACGGACGGTTATAGATAATCTTTTCATTATTTTTTTACCGCTACAAATGAATACCCCATTCCCCGGATTGTAGCGATTAGCTTTTCAGGAAAAGGATCATCAACTTTTGCGCGGAGCCTGCGAATAGCGACATCCACCGTATTAGTATCACTATCGAAATTGATTCCCCAAATTTCACTCGCAATAACCGTTCTGGGTATAATTTCGCCAGCTCTGGAGGCCAGTAGCCAAAGTAACTGAAACTCCTTGCGCGTCAGTGTAATACTGATATTGTCCCTGCTCACACTTTGACTAACAGAGTCCATTCTTAATCCGCTGATTTCTAATGTTGAATTCAAAGCGTGATGTTGTCTTAATTGTGCCCGAACCCTCGCCAGCAACTCAGAAAATGAAAAAGGTTTTACCAGATAATCATTTGCCCCACTGTCCAGCCCTCTAACTCTGTCATCGACAGAATCCCTTGCTGTAAGGCAAATAACGGGGGTTTGCTTTGCCGTTCGTAACGTTTGTAAGATCTGCCAGCCATCCATACCCGGAAGCATAATATCCAGAATGATCAATGCATAATCATCCTTCAGCGCAAGATAAAGCCCATCTCTGCCATCAGAAACCGCATCAATGACATAACCTGCTTCTGAAAGCCCCTGCGTTACCCATTCCTGGGTCCTTTGATTATCTTCAATAAGTAGAATCTTCATGAAAATAATATGCCATAAATCATATGTTATAGAAACAGCTTGGTTCATTACAAAATTGTAATGCTTCTGTAAGGTTATCACAGACGTTTTTTCGCTATCCTCAAAACTCATTCACATGACAAGGATATAAACATGTTAAAGCGTTATTTACTACTCTCGGTTGCAACGGCTGCATTTTCATTACCTTCTTTGGTTTATGCCGCACAACAGAACATTCTTAGCGTGCACATTTTGAACCAGCAAACAGGAAAACCCGCTGCCGACGTGACAGTCACTCTGGAAAAGAAAGCGGATAACGGCTGGTTACAACTTAATACCTCCAAAACAGATAAGGATGGACGAATCAAGGCACTGTGGCCCGAGCAAACTGCAACCACGGGCGATTACCGTGTTGTATTTAAAACTGGAGAATATTTTAAGAAACAAAATCTTGAAAGTTTCTTCCCTGAGATCCCTGTTGAGTTTCAAATTAATAAAGTGAACGAGCATTATCATGTACCTTTGTTACTTAGCCAATATGGGTATTCAACCTATCGTGGCAGTTAATGCATAAATATATAAAAGCAGATCTCTGCTACTGTTAGGGAGGTGACTCCCTGACAGATTAACAGTAAACGGCTCTTGCTGGCTAACGACAAAAAAGTGTAATGGCTTATGAAAAAGAATCAATTTTTAAAAGAATCAGATGTTACGGCCGAGTCGGTATTCTTTATGCAGCGTCGGCAGGTGTTAAAAGCACTGGGCATCAGCGCAGCTGCACTTTCTTTGCCTCACGCCGCACATGCTGATCTGCTTAGCTGGTTCAAAGGGAACGATCGTCCGCCCGCCCCCGCCGGAAAAGCGCTGGAGTTCAGCAAGCCTGCCGCCTGGCAAAATAACCTGCCACTGACGCCAGCAGATAAAGTCTCCGGTTATAACAACTTCTATGAATTCGGGCTGGATAAAGCCGATCCCGCCGCTAATGCTGGTAGCCTGAAAACCGATCCATGGAAACTGAAAATCAGCGGCGAAGTGGCAAAACCATTTACCCTCGATCACGATGATTTAACCCGTCGCTTCCCGCTGGAAGAGCGTATTTATCGTATGCGCTGCGTGGAAGCGTGGTCGATGGTGGTGCCGTGGATTGGTTTTCCACTGCACAAATTGCTGGCGCTTGCCGAACCCACCAGCAATGCAAAGTATGTCGCTTTCGAAACGATTTATGCGCCGGAACAGATGCCAGGCCAGCAGGATCGCTTTATTGGCGGCGGGCTTAAATATCCTTATGTCGAGGGATTACGTCTCGACGAAGCAATGCATCCACTCACACTGATGACCGTAGGTGTTTATGGCAAGGCGTTACCGCCACAAAATGGCGCGCCGGTGCGACTGATTGTGCCGTGGAAATATGGCTTTAAAGGGATTAAATCGATCGTCAGTATTAAGCTGACCCGCGAGCGTCCGCCAACCACCTGGAATCTGGCAGCGCCTGACGAATACGGTTTTTACGCCAACGTTAATCCGCATGTTGATCACCCGCGCTGGTCACAGGCTACCGAACGATTTATCGGTTCAGGCGGCATCCTCAATGTACAGCGCCAGCCAACGCTACTGTTTAATGGTTACGCCGAGCAGGTGGCATCGCTGTATCGTGGCCTGGATTTGCGGGAGAATTTCTAAATGCGTCTGACAGCAAAACAGGTGACATGGCTGAAAGTTTGCCTGCATCTTGCCGGATTGTTGCCGTTTCTCTGGCTAGTCTGGGCGATTAATCACGGTGGATTGGGTGCCGATCCGGTGAAAGATATTCAGCATTTTACTGGTCGCACTGCACTGAAATTTTTGCTGGCGACCTTGTTAGTTACACCTCTGGCACGTTACGCAAAACAGCCGTTATTGATACGCACTCGCCGCCTGTTAGGCTTATGGTGCTTTGCCTGGGCGACACTGCATTTAACCAGTTACGCATTGCTGGAGCTGGGCGTGAATAATCTGGCGTTATTAGGTAAGGAGTTAATTACCCGGCCTTATTTAACGTTAGGTATTATCAGCTGGGTAATTTTGCTTGCGTTAGCGTTCACTTCAAACCAGGCGATGCAGCGAAAACTCGGCAAACACTGGCAACAGCTGCATAACTTCGTCTATCTTGTCGCGATCCTGGCCCCAATACATTATCTGTGGTCAGTGAAGATTATTTCACCGCAGCCACTCATCTACGCTGGGCTGGCTGTACTGCTTTTAGTCTTACGGTATAAGAAGTTGCTTTCCCTTTTCAACCGGCTACGCAAGCAGGTTCACAACAAATTATCTCTATAACTTCATATTGCCGACAAAGTACGCGTTATCCCTGCCGGATGCGGCGTGAGCGCCTTATCCGGCCCACACAGATCGCATCAAGTTATGTTTCGTTTGTCATCAACCTCAAATCATCGACATAATTTATTTCATTTCAATAAGATAGGTAAATACACCTGAGAAAACTATGCTCTTGTTTCCTAAGAGTTATTGCATTTCGTCATATGTTACAATATAACATAACACATCATGTGCAATAACTCTGGAGGAAACTGTTTTGGCGATTCGTCTTAATAAACTGGCTATTGCTTTAGGTGTCTTTATTGTTAGCGCTCCTGCCTTTTCGCATGGTCATCACTCACACGGCAAACCCTTAACAGAGGTCGAACAAAAAGCGGCTAACGGTGTTTTTGATGATGCCAATGTACAAAACCGAACGCTCAGTGACTGGGATGGAGTCTGGCAATCCGTTTATCCCTTACTGCAAAATGGCAAGCTTGACCCCGTCTTTCGAAAGAAAGCGAATGCAGATAAAACCAAAACATTCGCAGAAGTTAAAGATTATTATCAGAAAGGCTACGCGACAGATATCGAAATGATTGGTATTGAGGACGGCATTATTGAATTCCATAGAAATAACGAAACTACATCCTGTAAATATGATTACGATGGCTACAAAATACTCATCTATAAATCAGGCAAGAAAGGCGTTCGTTACTTATTCGAATGTAAAGATCCTGAAAGCAAAGCTCCTAAATATATACAATTTAGCGATCATATAATTGCACCACGAAAATCATCTCATTTTCACATTTTTATGGGTAATGATTCACAGCAATCTTTATTGAATGAAATGGAAAACTGGCCAACGTATTATCCCTATCAGTTGAGTAGCGAAGAAGTGGTCGAGGAGATGATGTCTCATTGATTTTTTTGCGCTGACTTCAATTATTTAACAGAACAGTGTCTGGTAGTAACGACAATAATTTACCAAGACAAATAAATAAGACAAACTCAGACACGCTCATGCTTGAGACGTGTCTTTTTTATTATGTCTGTAGAAAAAACTGAGGAAACGGCGAACAATAAATACACAACTCACCAATACAGACTGGTAGCGCCAATGTCTCCAGGAGCAAGTCATCTGTCATGGTAAAGCTAACCAGAAATATAGGTTAATTTTGGTATTTAAACCTTTTTTACTTGTTAGTATGATACAAAGGCTTTCAAAAAAGCTGGGAAATTCAACAACTCTTGGAAATTATGGACTTTGTCCCGCGGCTTTAATCTGACGGCCGCGTTCCTTTTTTGGCTCAATTATTGACCCCATCTCTACGCAACTTCAGTTCCCGCCACCAACTTTGCGGCAGTTTCATAGGATCAATGTCTAAAAGAATAATGGTGACCGATAAGAAAACGACTGAATAACAGTAGATTTTCGCTCGAAACCTTCCTGTCTGATCCATAGCGAATCAAGTGCTGAATGTCACAGTATCGAACAGAAAACAGTGACGATCTAAACCTTCAAGAATATTCTACGATTGTTCTGTTAAGAAAAAGCAAGGCGGGAAGTTAGGAGATAAGTCATTGATAAAGTGGCGGAGAGAGGGGGATTTGAACCCCCGGTAGAGTTGCCCCTACTCCGGTTTTCGAGACCGGTCCGTTCAGCCGCTCCGGCATCTCTCCGTTCAGATGGTTGCCATGATGCCAGGAAATTTGGCATTTTAACAGTCCCTGTCCGTGCAATTTTGTTCAAGTGACGAGTTTGCGAGCAAAACGATGATTAAGTGGCCCTGGAAAGTACAAGAATCAGCACATCAAACTGCCCTTCCCTGGCAGGAAGCACTATCGATCCCCCTTTTAACGTGTCTGACGGAACAGGAACAAAGCAAATTAGTCACTCTTGCCGAACGTTTTTTACAGCAAAAACGGCTTGTTCCCTTACAGGGCTTTGAGCTGGATTCACTAAGAAGCTGCCGGATAGCCCTTCTATTTTGCCTGCCCGTTCTGGAGTTAGGGCTAGAATGGCTGGATGGTTTTCATGAAGTCTTAATTTACCCTGCGCCATTTGTGGTCGATGATGAGTGGGAAGACGATATCGGTTTAGTGCATAACCAACGTATTGTTCAGTCAGGTCAGAGCTGGCAGCAAGGGCCAATCGTTTTGAACTGGTTGGATATACAAGATTCGTTTGATGCTTCTGGTTTTAACCTGATTATTCATGAAGTCGCTCATAAGCTGGACACCCGTAACGGCGATCGCGCCAGCGGAGTTCCCTTTATTCCGTTGCGTGAGGTTGCTGGCTGGGAACACGATCTTCATGCCGCAATGAACAACATTCAGGAAGAGATCGAATTAGTCGGTGAAAATGCGGCGAGCATCGATGCTTATGCTGCCAGTGATCCTGCTGAGTGTTTTGCCGTACTTTCTGAATATTTCTTTAGCGCCCCTGAGCTTTTTGCTCCTCGTTTCCCTTCATTGTGGCAACGTTTCTGCCAATTTTATCAACAAGATCCTTTGCAGAGACTACGTCATGCTAATGATACAGACTCTTTTTCGGCGACGAATGTTCATTAATTAACAAGTTTGCAGATTAATTAACCAGTTGAAATAACTTATGAAATTTGGTGTTGACAGACGCGGCACCGCTAAGTAATATGCGCCTCGTTCTCACGATTCCTCTGTAGTTCAGTCGGTAGAACGGCGGACTGTTAATCCGTATGTCACTGGTTCGAGTCCAGTCAGAGGAGCCAAATTCTAAAAATTTCGCTTTTATCGTGCAATGCAACTCATCTACATTAAGCATTGATTCTTTAACGAAGAGCGGGTTTGTCATCTTAAGCGCCCTCGACCTTATGGTTGGGGGCGTTTTGTTATGGACGCCGTCTACAGCTTTCCTGTCGAGAGTGAGAAGTTACGGTTATTTTTGTGCCACATAACCTTCTGCTGGCAAAGAGTTCAGCATTATCTTCTCTACTCCGTCCCTATATTCGTCACCATTGCCCCCTCAATTATTAAACTGAGTTATTCAGTAGTCTCCCCTCTTGCAACTCACACCCAAAACTGCTTAACGAAAAGTTATTAATTTTCAATCATATTGCTATCAGGATTTATATTTTTTCGCTGTGCTAGAAAGGGCGCATTTATGTTAGCTCGTTCAGGGAAGGTAAGCATGGCTACGAAAAAGAGAAGTGGAGAAGAAATAAATGATCGGCAAATCTTATGCGGGATGGGTATTAAACTACGCCGCTTAACTGCGGGTATCTGCCTGGTAACTCAACTTGTGTTCCCTATGACTGCGGCAGCACAAGGTGTGGTAAACGCCGCAACCCAACAACCAGTTCCTGCACAAATCGCCATTGAAAATACCAATACGGTGCCCTACACCCTTGGAGCGCTCGAATCGGCCCAAAGCGTTGCCGAACGTTTCGGTATTTCGTTGGCTGAGTTACGCAAACTCAACCAGTTTCGT
Organism: Escherichia sp. 94.0001; assembly: GCF_013369155.2. Classification (NCBI taxonomy): domain Bacteria; kingdom Pseudomonadati; phylum Pseudomonadota; class Gammaproteobacteria; order Enterobacterales; family Enterobacteriaceae; genus Escherichia; species Escherichia sp. 94.0001. Next base: position 15,387 of record NZ_JABWMS020000023.1, read on the forward strand.
ACGTTTGCTCGAGGTTTTGATAATGTCCGCCAGGGTGATGAACTGGATGTCCCGGCACAAGTTAGTGAAAAAAATTTAACCCCGTCGCCGCGTAATAGCAGTGACAACCTTGAGCAACAGATAGCCAGTACTTCACAGCAAATCGGGTCTCTGCTCGCCGAAGATATGAACAGCGAGCAAGCGGCCAATATGGCGCGTGGATGGGCCTCTTCTCAGGCATCTGGCGCAATGACAGACTGGTTAAGCCGCTTCGGCACCGCAAGAATCAGGCTGGGCGTGGATGAAGATTTTAGCCTGAAGAATTCCCAGTTCGATTTTCTCCATCCATGGTATGAAACGCCTGATAATCTCTTTTTCAGCCAGCATACTCTCCACCGTACTGACGAGCGTACGCAGATTAACAACGGCTTGGGTTGGCGTCATTTCACTCCCACATGGATGTCGGGCATCAACTTCTTTTTCGACCACGATCTTAGCCGTTACCACTCCCGCGCCGGCATTGGCGCGGAGTACTGGCGCGACTATCTTAAATTAAGCAGTAACGGCTATTTGCGACTGACCAACTGGCGCAGCGCACCTGAACTGGACAACGATTATGAAGCACGCCCGGCCAATGGCTGGGATGTACGCGCAGAAGGCTGGTTACCCGCCTGGCCGCACCTTGGCGGTAAACTGGTCTATGAACAGTATTATGGCGATGAAGTAGCCCTGTTCGATAAAGACGATCGGCAAAGTAATCCTCATGCCATAACCGCTGGACTTAACTATACCCCCTTCCCGCTGATGACCTTCAGCGCGGAGCAACGCCAGGGTAAACAGGGCGAAAATGACACCCGTTTTGCCGTCGATTTTACCTGGCAACCTGGCAGCGCAATGCAGAAACAGCTTGACCCGAACGAAGTCGCTGCACGGCGTAGCCTTGCAGGCAGCCGTTATGATCTGGTGGATCGCAACAACAACATCGTTCTGGAATATCGCAAAAAAGAACTGGTTCGCCTGACCCTGACAGACCCCGTGACAGGGAAGTCAGGAGAAGTGAAATCACTGGTTTCGTCGCTACAAACTAAATATGCCCTGAAAGGCTATAACGTCGAAGCCACCGCTCTGGAAGCTGCCGGTGGTAAAGTGGTCACAACGGGTAAAGATATTCTGGTTACCCTGCCTGGTTACCGGTTCACCAGTACGCCAGAAACCGATAACACCTGGCCGATTGAAGTTACCGCTGAAGACGTCAAAGGCAATTTGTCGAATCGTGAACAAAGCATGGTGGTCGTTCAGGCACCTGCGCTAAGCCAGAAAGATTCCTCGGTATCGTTAAGTACCCAAACATTGAGCGCGGATTCCCATTCAACCGCCACACTGACTTTTATTGCTCATGATGCAGCTGGTAATCCTGTTATCGGGCTGGTGCTCTCGACGCGTCATGAAGGTGTTCAGGACATTACCCTTTCTGACTGGAAAGATAATGGTGACGGAAGCTATACCCAAGTCCTGACCACAGGAGCGATGTCTGGCACGCTAACGCTGATGCCACAGCTGAACGGTGTGGATGCGGCTAAAGCCCCCGCCGTGGTGAATATCATTTCTGTTTCGTCATCCCGAACTCACTCGTCAATTAAGATTGATAAGGACCGTTATCTCTCCGGCAATCCTATCGAGGTGACGGTAGAACTGAGAGATGAAAATGACAAACCTGTTAAGGAGCAAAAAAAGCAACTGAATACTGCAGTCAGCATCGACAACGTGAAACCAGGAGTCACTACAGACTGGAAAGAAACCGCAGATGGCGTCTATAAGGCAACCTATACCGCCTATACCAAAGGCAGTGGACTTACTGCGAAGCTGTTAATGCAAAACTGGAATGAAGATTTGCATACCGCTGGATTTATCATCGACGCCAACCCGCAGTCAGCGAAAATTGCGACATTATCTGCCAGCAATAATGGTGTGCTCGCCAATGAGAATGCAGCAAATACCGTCTCGGTCAATGTCGCTGATGAAGGAAGCAACCCAATCAATGATCATACCGTCACGTTTGCGGTATTAAACGGATCGGCAACTTCCTTCAACAATCAAAACACCGCAAAAACGGATGCTAATGGTCTGGCGACTTTTGATCTGAAAAGTAGTAAGCAGGAAGACAACACGGTTGAAGTCACCCTTGAAAATGGCGTGAAACAAACGTTAATCGTCAGTTTTGTCGGTGACTCGAGTACCGCGCAGGTTGTTCTACAGAAGTCGAAAAATGAAGTGGTCGCTGACGGCAATGACAGCGCCACAATGACCGCTACAGTCCGGGATGCAAAAGGCAACCTGCTCAATGACGTCAAGGTCACCTTCAATGTTAATTCAACAGAGGCGAAACTGAGCCAAACCGAAGTGAATAGCCACGACGGGATCGCCACAGCCACGCTGACCAGTTTGAAAAATGGTGATTATACGGTTACGGCCTCTGTCAGCTCTGGTTCCCAGGCTAGTCAACAGGTGAATTTTATCGGTGATCAAAGTACTGCTGCCCTGACCCTCAGTGTGCCTTCAGGTGATATCACCGTCACCAACACAGCACCGCAACATATGACTGCAACCTTGCAGGATAAAAATGGCAACCCACTAAAAGATAAAGAAATCACCTTCACTGTGCCAAACGACGTCGCAAGTCGGTTCTCGATTAGCAACGGCGGAAAAGGCATGACGGATAGTAACGGGGTTGCAATCGCCTCCCTGACCGGCACGTTAGCGGGCACGCATATGATCACGGCTCGTGTGGCTAACAGCAATGTCAGCGATGCACAGCCAATGACGTTTGTGGCGGATAAAGACAGAGCGGTTGTCGTTCTACAAACATCGAAAGCGGAAATCATTGGGAATGGCGTGGATGAGACGACGCTGACAGCAACAGTGAAAGATCCTTTTGATAACGTGGTTAAAAATCTGTCAGTAGCCTTCCGCACCTCCCCCGCAGACACACAACTGAGCCTGAACGCGCGTAATACTAATGAGAACGGTATTGCTGAAGTTACCCTTAAGGGCACGGTTTTGGGTGTTCATACAGCCGAAGCCACACTGCCTAACGGCAACAACGATACGAAGACAGTCAATATTGCGCCCGATGCCAGCAACGCGCAGGTCACGCTGAATATCCCTGCTCAACAGGTGGTAACGAATAACAACGACAGCGTGCAGCTGACGGCAACGGTGAAAGATCCGTCGAATCATCCGGTGGCGGGAATAACGGTGAACTTCACCATGCCACAGGACGTTGCGGCAAACTTTACCCTCGAAAATAACGGTATTGCCATCACTCAGGCCAATGGCGAAGCGCATGTCACGCTCAAAGGCAAAAAAGCGGGCACGCATACGGTTACTGCAACGCTGGGTAACAATAATGCCAGCGATGCGCAGCCAGTCACATTCGTGGCGGATAAGGACAGCGCAGTTGTCGTTCTGCAAACATCGAAAGTGGAAATCATTGGGAATGGCGTGGATGAGACGACACTGACAGCAACAGTGAAAGATCCTTTTGATAACGTAGTAAAAGATCTACCGGTCACCTTCAGTACCGATCCGGCAGATACTCAACTTAGTCAGAGCACGACCAACACTAACGACAGTGGTGTTGCTGAAGTTACCCTTAAGGGCGCGGTATTGGGTGTTCATACAGCCGAAGCCACTCTGCCTAACGGCAATAGCGATTCGAAGACAGTCAATATTGCTCCCGATGCCAGCAACGCACGGCTCACGCTGAACATCCCTGCTCACCAGGTGGTGACGAATAACGGCGACAGTGTGCAGCTGACAGCTACAGTGAAAGATCCGTCGAATCATCCGGTGGCGGGGATAGCGGTGAATTTCACCATGCCACAAGACGTCGCGGCAAACTTTACCCTTGAAAATAACGGTATTACTGTCACCCAGGCCAATGGGGAAGCGCATGTCACCCTCAAAGGTAAAAAAGCGGGCACGCATACAGTTACCGCGACGCTGATTAATAACAATGCCAGTGATTCGCAGCCGGTAACATTTGTGGCAGACAAAACCTCGGCTCAGGTTGCCCTGCAGATGTCAAAAGATGAGATCACGGGTAATGGCGTCGATAGTGCAACGTTAACTGCAACGGTTAAAGACCAGTTCGACAATAAGGTGAACAATCTTCCGGTAACATTCAGCTCAGCCTTTTCAGGCCTCACCCTCACCCCAGGGGAGAGTAATACCAATGAGTCTGGCATCGCGCAGGCCACTCTCGTAGGCGTTGCCTTTGGTGAGCAGACGGTCACTGTATCACTTGCTAATAATGGTGCCAGCGACCACAAAACTGTGCACTTTATTGGCGACACAGCTGCGGCAAAAATTATTGGGTTGACGTCTGTCCCAAACAGCATAATCGCTGGTACCCCGCAGAATAGCACCGGCAGCGTCATCACCGCGACAGTCGTTGATAATAATAGCTTTCCGGTGAAAGGTGTAACTGTGAGTTTCACCAGCAGTACAAACTCTGCTGAAATGACGAATGGCGGCCAAGCCGTAACGAACGAACAGGGTAAGGCAACCGTCACTTATACCAATACCCGTTCCTCGACAGAATCAGGAGGGAGGCCGGATACCGTTGAGGCCAGTCTGGAAAATGGTAGCTCCACGCTTAGCACATCAATTAATGTCAACGCTGATGCGTCTACGGCACATATCACCTTGTTACAAGCACTTACTGATACAGTCTCCGCAGGCAACACAACCGATCTGTATGTTGTGGTAAACGATAATTACGGAAACGGTGTACCCCAACATAAGGTGACCATCAGCGTTTCGCCAAGTGAAGGTGTGACCCCCAGTAATAACGCTATATATACTACCAACTCCTACGGCCATTTTTACGCAAGCTTTACCGCTACAAAAGCCGGGGTTTATCAAGTGACGGCAACGCTCGACAATGGCGATTCGATGCAACAAACAGTGACCTATGTGCCGAACGTGGCGAATGCTGAAATCACGCTGGGAGCCTCAAAAGATCCGGTGATTGCCGACAATAACGATCTCACGACATTAACAGCAACAGTCGCAGATACAGAGGGCAATGCGATAGCCAACACTGAAGTAACATTTACTCTCCCGGAAGATGTGAGGGCAAACTTCACGCTGAGCGATGGCGGTAAAGCGGTTACTGATGCTGAAGGCAAAGCGAAAGTCACACTGAAAGGTACAAAAGCAGGAGCACATACCGTGACAGCAGCGATGGCTGGCGGTAAGAGTGAGCAATTGGTGGTGAACTTTATTGCGGATACGCTCACTGCGCAGGTTAATCTTAACGTTACCGAAAACAACTTTATCGCCAATAACATTGGAATGACCATACTTCAGGCAACAGTGACTGATGGAAACGGCAACCCGTTAGCCAATGAGGCGGTGACATTCACGTTACCGGCAGATGTGAGTGCAAGCTTTACTCTCGGACAAGGCGGTTCCGCCATTACTGACATCAACGGCAAGGCGGAAGTTACACTAAGCGGTACGAAGGCCGGCACCTATCCCGTGACGGTCAGCGTGGACAGTTATGGTGTCAGTGATACGAGGCCGGTGACTTTGCTTGCCGATGCGAGTACCGCTAAACTGGCTGATTTTACCGCATCATCAAGCTCATTAATCGCCAGCACAACCGAGGGTGCGACCCTGACGGCAAGTGTCACTGACGCTTATGACAATCCATTAGAAGGCATCAAGGTCAATTTCCGCGGCTTATCCGCCACGCTGAGTAACACCACCGCTGAAACAGATGCTCAGGGTAAGGCAGAAATTCTTGTAACAAGCACCATTGCAGGGACGAAAATTGTTGTGGCTAATCTGGCAAATGCACCTACAGATACCATCATGCAAACGTTGACTGTCAAAGCAGATGCTGATTCTGCGACGATCACCAGTCTGGAAATGCCTGAAGGTCAGGTTATGGTCGCAACCCCCCTGGCGGTTAAAGCGCACGTCGACGACCAGTTTGGCAATCCAGTTTCTGAACAGCTTGTGACATTCAGTGCAGAGCCGTCATTTTTTAACATGGTCATTAGTCAGGATACGGTCTCTACGAATACACAGGGTATAGCCGAGGTCACCATGACGCCCAATAGATACGGTTCGTATACTGTGCAAGCATCCCTGGCGAATGGCTCCTCTTATGAGAAGGACCTGGTGGTAATCGATTTAAAACTAACACTCACAGCATCAAGTCCACTTATCGGCATCAATGACCCATTAGGTTCAACTCTGACAGTAAGGCTAACCAATCCAAATGGGGCCCCAGTGAACAATGAACTCGTTACCTTTAGCGTAACGCCAGAAGATGCAACGTTAAGTAGCGGAACAATGAAAACCAATCCTTCCGGGGAGGCACAAGTCGTTCTGACCAGCAATAAAGTCGGTACGTATACGGTTACAGCATCTATCACTAGTGGCGTAATTATTCAGGCGCAGACAATCGTGAAAGTTACTGGCAACCAAAGCACAGCCCATGTGGTCAGCCTGAGCGCTGATCCGTCAACTATCACTGCCAACGACAGCGATATCAGCACGCTGAAGGCTACTGTTGAGGACGGCAGTGGTAACCAAGTCGAAGGCGTCAATGTGAACTTCGCATTAAAAGGTGGCTCTGCCACATTAGGGTCATTAACAGCGGTGACCGATCAACACGGATTTGCGACAACCACCGTGAAAAGTGCGCGAACTGGGGGCGTAACTGTTAGTGCAGGAACGAGCACAGGTGCAACGCAAACAGCTAATATAACGCTGGTGGCAGGCCCGGCAGACGCCTCGCAGTCCGTCCTTAAGAACAATCGGTCATCACTAAAAGGGGACTATACCGATAGTGCTGAGCTACATCTTGTTTTGCACGATATATCAGGCAATCCGATCAATGTTTCTGAAGGGATGGAATTTGTGCAGTCAGATACCAACGTGCCCTATGTGCAAGTTAGCGCAATTGACTACAGTAATAATTTCTCCGGCGAGTACAAAGCCACCGTTACAGGCGGTGGAGAGGGTATTGCAAAGCTGATCCCCGTGTTGAATGGTGTTCATCAAGCTGATCTCAGTACCACAATACAATTCACTCGCGCACAAAGTAAAAAAATGAGCGGTACAGTGTCAGTCAATGGTGTTGACCTACCGACAGACTCATTCCCTTCTCAGGGATTCACCGGGGCGTATTATCAGTTGAATAATGACAACTTTTCCCCGGGCAAAACGGCGGCTGATTATGAGTTTTCAAGCTCTGCCTCCTGGGTCGATGTTGACGCTACCGGTAAAGTGACATTTAAAAATGTCGGAAGCAGTTGGGTAACGATTACAGCGACGCCAAAATCAGGAGGCCCTGGCTATATATACGAAATCCGGGTGAAGAGTTGGTGGGTAAACTCCGGCGATTCTGTCATGATATACAGCCTTGCTGAAAATTTTTGCAGTAGCAATGGCTACATGCTTCCCCGTGCAAGCCTTTTAAGCCAGGGTCGTTCCCGAGGTATAGGGACATTGTACAGTGAATGGGGAGATATGGGGCATTATATGAATGAAGCCGATTTTTATTCAAATATGTATTGGTCATCTAGTCCCGCAAACTCCAATGAACAATACGAAATTTCCCTGGCAACAGGTGAGCAAAGCGTAATGGCAAAACTTGGATTTGCTCATGTTACATGTTATAAAAACATTTGATTGTTGATTTTTTATAGAGTGCTCCATTAGGGGCACTCGACTTTACAATCCCTCTCTGTTTATCGTAAGACAGTCGAGCCCCTTTTTTTTGAATAAATGCTTGAAACATGGAAGGACCATCTATTCTACGGCAGCGGGAAACAAAGTATATGAGCTATTTTTGATAGCTATCATTTTTGCTATTTAGTCAAATCACGATAATATTTAGCTAATTACATCAGTGCAAGTCATAATAATGTATGCCAGTTAACGGGGATTTAAGTTCAGGTTGCCTTATTATTCGGTGAGTATTGCTTTGATTCAAAGGCTTTTTTTGTGGTGATTGACCAACCTCAGGGTATTAATGTCCCCTGTTCAGCACAGATCGGCATTACCCTCTATACGTAAGTACTGACACATACTCTCTCCAAAGCACTTTTTAGCGCCTTTCCGAATTCATCCAAACTTATATGATCAATTTTTTGCCCAACGACCACTGACTCCGAGATATCTGCCATCGCAGGCCACCGCGTTTTGTAATCAGCATAAATTGCAACGACGGGGGTATTATAGGCACTTGCCATATGTAATATTGAGGTATCAGGGGTTATTGCGATATAAGCATCTTTTATGATTGCTGCTGAACGTTTAATCGAGGGTGATAAGGATAGCCGGTAGACATTATTATAACAACCCGCTAATTTCCGGGCTTTATCTTCCCCTTTTGGTCCATGAACAATGACTATTGGCATATCATTATCACTTTGAATTTTGGCGATGAGTTTCTCAGCTACTGATAACGAAAATGTGCGTTCCTGCACGCTGCCATCTAAATTAAGCGCAATGTAAGATCCTAAAGTGCACAATTCCTCACGTACTTCATTTATTACCTGCTCGCTTAATGGTAATTCATATATTGGCCTGACTGCAGGAAAACCCGCTTCACGCATCATAAACGCCCATGTCATGGGTACGGGAGCCCGGAGATGTTGATCCATCCGGGAGGCGTTCTTACACAAAGGGGAGTAGCACTTCATGGTTAAACCAACAACCTGAAAATTTGTTTTTGCTTTCAACTGACTGATAAATAACATCGTTTTCAGGTTCTTTTTACGCATTGCCTCTATACAAAGATCCGGCGTACCGTATTGCTGTGTTATGTTCTTCGCTAAATCTTTTATTTCTTTTAATGTTGCGTGATCCTGCATAGTCATTGTGACTAATGTTAATTTAGTATGTTCAAGTTTGAGCGCATTAAAGACTTCTAAATTAATTGTCGAAGTAACAATTAAAAGATGCTTGATTTTATGCAATTCAAGCGCCCGAATCACTGGAAAGATAGCCATAGCATCGCCAATCTGATCGGGAATATGGATGACAACAAACTCTGTTTTTTCAATATTGAAAGTATACGATTTATAATCGTAGCAACTAAATGCAATACGTCTCAACAATGATGCGACAAACATATTCACCTCGCCTCCCTACTGGTTAAAAGCAATGCAGTCTATCAGAATCAGCAGGGTGCAATTTTGTGCATATACGGACTTTTTATGTTTCATATCTCGCTAGAGTAAGGGATCCTGATGGATCCTTAAGCAACGCCTGCAGTTCCAACGCTTTAATCTTCTATCGAATTTTTCATGTTGCCGTTAATCAGCCATAAAATCATTTGCAGAAGCGCTCTGGCGCGGTAGTCTCATAAGGTTCGTTTATAGATCGACGGCAATGTGAGTTACCTTTTCCATACTAATTATAAAAAGACAATACAAACAGGATCATTATGGACACCACGCTCATCTCCACTCGTCCCGATGAAGGGACGCTTTCGTTAAGTCGCGCCCGACGAGCTGCGTTAGGCAGTTTCGCTGGTGCCGTCGTCGACTGGTATGATTTTTTACTCTATGGCATTACCGCCGCACTGGTGTTTAATCGCGAGTTTTTCCCGCAAGTAAGCCCGGCTATGGGAACGCTCGCCGCATTTGCCACCTTTGGTGTCGGATTCCTGTTCCGTCCGCTCGGCGGTGTCATTTTCGGTCACTTTGGCGACCGACTGGGACGTAAGCGCATGTTAATGCTGACCGTCTGGATGATGGGCATCGCGACAGCCTTGATTGGCATTCTTCCTTCCTTCTCGACCATAGGTTGGTGGGCCCCCATTTTACTGGTGACACTGCGTGCCATTCAGGGATTTGCCGTCGGCGGCGAATGGGGAGGCGCGGCGTTACTTTCCGTTGAAAGTGCACCGAAAAATAAAAAAGCCTTTTACAGTAGCGGTGTACAAGTTGGCTACGGAGTAGGTTTACTGCTTTCGACCGGACTGGTTTCATTGATCAGTATGATGACGACTGACGAACAGTTTTTAAGCTGGGGCTGGCGCATTCCTTTCCTGTTTAGCATCGTACTGGTACTGGGGGCATTGTGGGTGCGTAATGGCATGGAGGAGTCCGCGGAATTCGAACAACAGCAACATAATCAAGCGGCCGCGAAAAAACGCATTCCGGTTATCGAAGCACTATTACGGCATCCCGGTGCTTTCCTGAAGATTATTGCGCTACGACTGTGCGAGTTGCTGACGATGTACATCGTTACCGCCTTCGCACTTAATTATTCAACCCAGAATATGGGGTTACCGCGCGAACTTTTCCTCAATATTGGTTTGCTGGTAGGTGGACTAAGCTGTCTGACAATTCCCTGTTTTGCCTGGCTTGCCGATCGTTTTGGTCGCCGCAGAGTTTATATCACAGGTGCGTTAATCGGAACGTTGAGCGCATTTCCTTTCTTTATGGCGCTTGAAGCACAATCTATTTTCTGGATAGTTTTCTTCTCCATAATGCTGGCAAACATTGCGCATGACATGGTGGTGTGCGTGCAACAACCGATGTTTACCGAAATGTTTGGTGCCAGTTATCGCTATAGTGGCGCTGGAGTCGGATATCAGGTTGCCAGTGTGGTCGGCGGTGGATTTACACCTTTTATTGCTGCTGCACTCATCACTTATTTTGCTGGAAACTGGCATAGCGTCGCCATTTATTTGCTGGCTGGATGCCTCATTTCTGCAATAACCGCTTTGTTGATGAAAGACAATCAACACGCTTGATAGTCAGGCGAAGATCATCCGATCTTCGCCTTACACTTTTGTTTCACATTCCTGTGACATACTATCGGAAGTGCGGTAATTGTATGGAACAGGAGACACACATGAATAATAAGGGCTCCGGTCTGACCCCAGCTCAGGCACTGGAAAAACTCGACGCGCTGTATGAGCAATCTGTAGTCGCTTTACGCAATGCCATTGGCAACTATATTAAAAGTGGCGAATTACCTGATGAAAATGCCCGTAAAGAAGGTCTTTTTGTCTATCCATCACTGACCGTAACCTGGGACGGTAGCACAACAAATCCCCCCAAAACGCGCGCATTTGGTCGTTTTACTCACGCAGGCAGCTACACCACCACGATTACTCGCCCTACTCTCTTTCGTTCGTACCTGAATGAGCAACTAACGTTGCTTTATCAGGATTATGGTGCGCATATTTCTGTGCAACCCTCGCAACATGAAATCCCTTATCCTTATGTCATCGATGGCTCTGAATTGACACTTGATCGCTCAATGAGCGCTGGATTAACTCGCTACTTCCCGACAACAGAACTGGCGCAAATCGGCGATGAAACTGCAGACGGCATTTATCATCCAACGGAATTCTCCCCGCTATCTCATTTTGATGCGCGCCGGGTTGATTTTTCCCTCGCACGGTTGCGCCATTATACCGGTACGCCAGTAGAACATTTTCAGCCGTTCGTCTTGTTTACCAACTACACACGTTATGTGGATGAGTTCGTTCGTTGGGGATGCAGCCAGATCCTCGATCCTGATAGTCCCTACATTGCCCTTTCTTGTGCTGGCGGGAACTGGATCACCGCCGAAACCGAAGCGCCAGAAGAAGCCATTTCCGACCTTGCATGGAAAAAACACCAGATGCCAGCATGGCATTTAATTACCACCGATGGTCAGGGTATTACTCTGGTGAATATTGGCGTGGGACCGTCAAATGCTAAAACCATCTGCGATCATCTGGCGGTGCTGCGCCCGGATGTCTGGTTGATGATTGGTCACTGTGGTGGCTTACGTGAAAGCCAGGCCATTGGAGATTATGTACTTGCACACGCTTATTTACGCGATGACCACGTTCTTGATGCGGTACTGCCGCCCGATATTCCTATTCCGAGCATTGCTGAAGTGCAACGTGCGCTTTATGACGCTACCAAGTTAGTCAGCGGCAGGCCCGGAGAGGAAGTTAAACAGCGGCTACGTACTGGCACTGTGGTAACCACAGATGACAGGAACTGGGAATTACGTTACTCAGCTTCTGCACTTCGTTTTAACTTAAGCCGTGCCGTGGCAATTGATATGGAAAGTGCAACCATTGCCGCACAAGGATATCGTTTCCGCGTGCCATACGGGACACTACTGTGTGTTTCAGATAAACCTTTGCATGGTGAGATTAAACTTCCCGGTCAGGCTAACCGTTTTTATGAAGGCGCTATTTCCGAACACCTGCAAATTGGCATTCGGGCGATCGATTTGCTGCGCGCAGAAGGCGACCGACTGCATTCACGTAAATTACGAACCTTTAATGAACCGCCGTTCCGGTAATAAGTTCTGTTCCTTTTTATCAGGAATAGATGTGAAGGATTTAGTAAGTCATCCAGCAAATAGCCTGCAATAAAGCAGGCTGTTTGCTTCCTGGGGCGGATACGAGTTTTATTATAGCCTTAATGATTTCCATATGTTAAAAGCAAGTATGCTTTCAAAACACAATTATAAAAAAATCCACCAACAACATTAGTTTTTATGAGATTAAATATAATATTATGGATTTAGAATATTTTTATTTCTAATAGACGAGATTTTTCCTGTTATGATATAATATGCCGAATTAACGCATGTTAACGATTTACCAGTAATGTAAATAAATTTTCGAGGAGATCATTCCTGTGGGACGTAAATGGGCCAATATTGTTGCTAAAAAAACGGCTAAAGACGGTGCAACGTCTAAAATTTATGCAAAATTCGGTGTGGAAATCTATGCTGCTGCCAAACAAGGTGAACCCGATCCAGAATTAAACACATCTTTAAAATTCGTTATTGAACGTGCGAAGCAGGCACAAGTTCCAAAGCACGTTATTGATAAAGCAATTGATAAAGCCAAAGGCGGCGGAGATGAAACGTTCGTGCAGGGACGTTATGAAGGCTTTGGTCCAAATGGCTCAATGATTATCGCCGAGACATTGACTTCCAATGTTAACCGTACAATTGCTAACGTTCGCACAATTTTCAATAAAAAAGGCGGCAATATCGGAGCGGCAGGTTCTGTCAGCTATATGTTTGACAATACGGGTGTGATTGTATTTAAAGGGACAGACCCGGACCATATTTTTGAAATTTTGCTTGAAGCTGAAGTTGATGTTCGCGATGTGACCGAAGAAGAAGGTAACATTGTTATTTATACTGAACCAACTGACCTTCATAAAGGAATCGCGGCTCTAAAAGCAGCTGGAATCACTGAGTTCTCAACAACAGAATTAGAAATGATTGCTCAATCTGAAGTTGAGCTTTCCCCAGAAGATTTAGAAATCTTTGAAGGGCTTGTTGATGCCCTTGAAGATGACGACGATGTTCAAAAAGTTTATCATAACGTCGCAAATCTCTAATTATATTTTAAAGAAATCTGTCTTTATGGCAGATTTCTTTAATTTCATATAATTGCATGAAAAATATAATGGTCAACCTATTATATTGATTATAAAAATCCCCGCCCGCAGAGAAATAACATTAATTGATATTCCAGGTCGTCTTTTCCTGATTACAGAAGACAAAGCCGCAATTACGTATAGTTTCCCGATAAGGGCAAGACAGCGACATCCCGCATAAAGTATTTTTCTCTTTACCTTTGTTCGGTGCTGTATAGAACAGACTTTTAAGCCGTTGGTATGACCTTACTAACCGTGATGTCCACTGGGGGCAATTTGCTCATTGAACCATCAGGCTCGGTTAAGGGCACGAGATACAGGCATCAAAAAACCCGGCCACCTTTTTTAGGTGGTCGGGTAAAAATAATTTCTATTTTTAGCTGCCTTGAGACTCATAAAGTTGTCTCAAAACTAAAATTTGGCTCCTCTGACTGGACTCGAACCAGTGACATACGGATTAACAGTCCGCCGTTCTACCGACTGAACTACAGAGGAATCGTGAGAACGAGGCGAATATTAGCGACGCCCATCCTTAATGTCAAAGCCTGTTTTTTTAATTTGAAATCGTTTGCTGAAATAATATGCACTTTGTCGTTTATTCCGACACAACTGGCTTTTTTTCACACTTTTGCGGCTCAGGTCGAGGGTATTTCCACAGCCAACGTCCAGTAACCATGCGCCAGTAAAACAGCACGGCCCGCACAGCCCAGTCGGCAAACATTCCCATCCAGACACCAACCACACCCCAGCCAAGCATGATTCCCAGCACATAACCGACTACAACCCGGCAACCCCACATGCTCAACATAGAAACCCACATGGCGTAACGGGCATCGCGAGCACCCTTAAATCCAGCGGGTAGCACCCATGAGGCAGACCAAATAGGCATAAATAAAGCATTTAGCCAAATCAGAATCACAACGACATGTTTAACCTGTGGATCCTGGGTGTAAAACGATGCCATAACCCCAGCAAAGGGAGCCGTTAGCCAGGCGATGGCCGTTAATCCAAGAGTGGACAGCCAGAACACATGCCGCAACTGAATCTCTGCTTGCGCTATCTGCCCTACCCCCAACCTTCGGCCTGTAATGATCGTAGAAGCAGAGCCGAGCGCACTTCCGGGTAAGTTGATAAGAGCCGCAATTGAAAACGCGATAAAATTCCCGGCAATAACACTGGTCCCCATCCCGGCAACGAACATTTGGGTTAATAACCGACCACTGGTAAATAACACTGATTCGACACTCGCTGGAATACCAATCCCCATGACTTCCCAGATAATGCTAAAATTCAGCGGTTTAAAATAGCTCTTTAACGAAATCCTTAGCGCAGGATTAAAACCAATCGCCAGCACCCACAAAATTGCCACTGCGCCAATATAACGAGAAATGGTTAACCCCAACCCAGCCCCGATAAATCCCAGTCCCGGCCAGGAGAAAAGGCCGTAAATCAATATGCCGCTAATAATAATATTAAGAATATTCAGGCTACCGTTAATCAGTAGCGGTATTTTCGTATTCCCTGCACCACGAAGTGCCCCGCTACCAATCAAAGTGATGGCAGCTGCTGGATAACTGAGTACCGTCAGCTCCAGATAAGTCAACGCCAGTGCTTTAACTTCTGTCGTGGCATCACCCGCGACGAAATCAATAATTTGTTCGCCAAAATGATGAATAAGCGTTGCCAACAGTACGGCAAACAACGTCATGATCACCAATGACTGTCGCGTCGCCACCCTCGCTCGTCGTCGATCCCGCTTACCGAGACTAAATGCCACAACGACAGTAGTGCCAAGATCGATAGCTGCAAAAAAAGCCATAATGACCATATTGAAGCTGTCCGCCAACCCCACGCCTGCCATCGCATCTTTTCCCAGCCAACTGACCAGAAAAGTACTCAAAACACCCATCAACAGGACACAGGCATTCTCCATGAAGATAGGAACAGCAAGCGGGGTTATCTCGCGCCAGAACAACACCTTGTAGCTCTTGCGTTTGGCGTGCCAGCGAGTGCCGTGAACAACCTGGCGTAAAGCAGAGGAGATATTCAAAGCCGACCTTAATTGCAAAAAGTGAAACCACATTTCAAATAATGAGGGAGAATCAGCAAAGCTGCAAAGATTTTTGCCGACAAATTGTCTGCAAATGCAACAAACTGTTGATAGAAACGGCAAACAGTTGGGAAATTTAAAAATCGGGTTTGACAAAAGATTTTTCGCCGTTAAGATGTGCCTCAACAGCGATTCCTCTGTAGTTCAGTCGGTAGAACGGCGGACTGTTAATCCGTATGTCACTGGTTCGAGTCCAGTCAGAGGAGCCAAATTTCTGAAAAGCCCGCTTTTATAGCGGGCTTTTTGCTATATCTGATAATCAATTTCCTCTTCACTGTTCTCCATCACCTGGCGCTTGATATCCTCAACTGACAGTCCTGCATTACAAAGTTCCAGAAAGCGCCAGACATAGTTACGCTGAAGTTGTCCTCGCTTGAGTCCCAACCAGACAGTATTAGCATCGAAAAGATGCCGCGTATCCAGACGGATTAAATTCTTTTCCTCTTGTTCACCGCTGGATTGTTCGGCAACTAATCCAATCCCCAGCCCGAGTGCAACATAGGTTTTAATGACATCAGAATCCTGCGCACTTAATACAATATCTGCCAGCAAACCTTTGCGGACAAATGCGTCATCAATACGTGAGCGCCCCGTAATCCCCTGTCGGTAAGTGATTAACGGCCACTTCGCTATTGATTCCAGCGTCAACGGTATAATTTGCGTCAAGGGATGATCGAGTGGAACAAGCAAACTATGGTGCCAACGAAACCACGGGAAGGCGACGAGCTGCGGGTCATTACTTAAACGCTCGCTGGCAATACCAATATCAGCTTCGCCATTTTGCAACAACGTCGCAATTTCCTGTGGCGTCCCCTGGATTAGCTCGAGCCGAACCTCCGGGAACAGTTCGCGAAAGGCTTTAATGACCTCAGGCAAGCTGTAACGTGCCTGAGTATGCGTCGTTGCAATAGTGAGAACGCCAGACGTATCGTTGGTAAACAGGTCTGCAAGCCGACGAACATTACTGGCTTCATTAAGAATACGTTCTGCAATGACCAGTAATGCTTTGCCCGGTTCAGTCATGCCCAGCAGTCGCTTACCTCGTCGAACAAATATTTCGATGCCAAGTTCATCCTCCAGTTCCCGAATGTGACGGCTGACGCCTGACTGTGAGGTAAAAAGCATATTCGCAACCTCTGTCAGGTTGTAATCCTGACGTGCAGCCTCGCGGATTATCTTTAGTTGTTGGAAATTCACGGTAAACTCCGGGCAGTTCAGATATCACGTTATTGTTAAAGTCTAATGCCCGGCATAACAAATAATAAAAACCCGCATCTTATTCCATCCCGATATAACGCTTAGCTCACCAATTGCCACTGCCTTTTTTCCATCACTGGAGAACTCATCACTGACATTAACAACTCTTTCACTGCTTGCGCCTGTGGTGATAAGTTCGCTCTGGCGGGTAAATTTAATGACAAAGAGAGACTCATTGAAGGTGTGGTAATGCGTGACATCCATCCGTTTACTGCGCCACATAACGAACGCGCGGCCGATTCGGGTAATACCGCAACGCCCATGCCGCTGGCAATTGCTGCGGTAAGCGTGGCAATAGACTCAATTTCCCCAATAACTTTTGCTGTAAGCCGCCGTAGGGAAAAAGCCTCATCAACACGAAGTCTAACGGCACTGTAATCGCTGGGGAGAAAGAGGTTCATTTGTGCTATAGCATTAACATCAACGCTTTGCCCCGGACAATCTTGCGTTCCTACCAGGAAAAGATCTTCTTTCAGTAAAGCCTGACTGGATACACCAGCCACAGGGGAATGCTCATAAATCACCGCCATATCGAGTTGGTGATTTATCAGTTTTTCGTTAAGCACTGCACCGCTATTTTCATGAAGATAGATAACGACCTCCGGGAATTCAGCGCGAACCGCCTGTAATAAGGGCATGGTGATGGATGACGCAGCGGTTCCTGGCGCAAAGCCAATCGAGACTTGCCCCGATAATGCCTGACCAACGTTATGCACCGCCAGTTGGGCCTGCTCACACTGACGTAAAATGGCCCGCGCATGGTTATAGAGAATTTTTCCGGCGTCTGTTGGCGTAACGCCCCGTTTTGTGCGAATCAAAAGTTGTTGATTCAACTCACCTTCCAGCGTGGCAACCTGCTGGCTGAGCGCGGGTTGCGCGATATGCAACACTTCAGCAGCCTGGGTCAGGCTACCAATATCTACAATTTTAACGAAGTATTTCAGGCGTCTGAAGTTCATGTTGCCTCCGGTTTATAAGAATCGGCCCAAGTGCCGCCATTACTTACAACCAGATTGCAAGATACTTGCCAGTTTTATTTTGGCGTTGATGTACAAGCTAAGCAACTGTCAAATAAGAGATTATGATAGTTTTGTCACTCGATCTTTTTATTAGAACTCGCGTTCTCTGCCCCAAGACAGAAAGGTATGCACCACGATGGTTCATTACCAAAAAGATTGAAAGCTCACCATTTTGTCGAAATTGGCAGCAAACAAACAAAAAAATGCATTTCACCCTTTGACATCACCATGCACTGCCATTAATATGCGCCCCGTTCACACGATTCCTCTGTAGTTCAGTCGGTAGAACGGCGGACTGTTAATCCGTATGTCACTGGTTCGAGTCCAGTCAGAGGAGCCAAATTCAAAAAAGCCTGCTTTCGAGCAGGCTTTTTGCTTTCTAATTAACAACGCTCTTAAAACATCTGTCTTGAACCAGAACTAATTTGCACAGGCATTCCTGATCGGCGCTGCAATGCAGCATTTGCGCGATTCACATCAACTTCTTGCCCGTTAATGAACGTCCGCAAAGATGGCGTTACGGGCAAAGGCACTTTTCGGTCTGACTCATATTCCGCACGGTTGCGCGACAGCGGCTCATGAACTTCCAGCCACTTTGATCCATCCGGTTCCGTTGTGTATTTCACTGGCTGATCAATAATTTGTACACGAGTACCTACAGGAACATTATCAAACAGATATTTGATATCGTCATTGCGCAGACGAATACAGCCCTGACTTACCCGGAGCCCAATACCAAAATTGGCATTGGTACCGTGGATGGCATATAGCCTGCCAATATAAATCGCGTACAGCCCCATGGGATTATCAGGCCCCGCAGGAACAAATGCGGGCAAACTCTCCCCTCGTTTCGCATATTCGCGCCGGGTGTTCGGCGTTGGCGTCCAGGTTGGTGCTTCTTGTTTACGTTCAACGGTAGTCACCCAGTTACGCGGGGTTTCTCGCCCAGCCTGGCCGATACCAATAGGAAAGACTTCCACAGTATTACTGTCTGGAGGGTAGTAATAAAGACGCATCTCAGCGACGTTAATCACAATCCCTTTACGAACAGTGGCGGGCAAAATTAGTTGCTGCGGAATGGTGAGTTGCGAGCCTGACTTTGGCAAGAAAACATCAGCGCCCGGATTCGCTTCCAGCATGTTACTTAACCCTTGCCCGTATTGTGCGGCAAAAGTCTCCAGCGGCTGGGTATTGTGATCAGGAACAGTTACAGTAAGCGACTGTCCCACTAAACGGCTACCCTCTGGAGGTAATGGATAAGTTACCGCCAGGCTATTATGGCTGGCAACAAGTAGAGCAAATGAGCAAAAAATATTTACACGACGCATCATGTCCCTTTCCTAAGTCGCGAATACTATCCGATAAGTATAGCTTTTATCAGACTTTTCGTTTTTAACTGTTCAAATCAGAAGTCGTATTCCCCGGTAGAACAATATTACTGGCAGCAAGTTCGCCCATGCTGTTGTATATCGCACAGGCAGCTTCGATGATGGGCATCGCCAGAGCTGCGCCACTTCCCTCACCTAAACGCATATCCATATTGAGATAAGGCTCCAGCCCCAAATGCGACAGCGCTATACGCGCCCCTTTTTCTGCCGACAGGTGAGAAGGAATGAGATACGGTTTGATTGCAGGAGACATCTGGCAGGCTGCGAGCGCGGCAGCATAAGAAAGAAATCCATCCAGCAACACCGGTAAACCGCAGGACGCAGCGCCTAACATCACGGCAGCCATTCCGATCAAATCAAATCCACCCACTTTTGCCAGGACATCAACGCCATCCTGCGGATTTGGTTGATTCAACGTAATCGCCCGTCGCACAACATCAATTTTATTAGCCAGTTTATCTGTCGGCAGGTTTGCGCCAATCCCAACCACTTCTTCAGGATCCCGGCCAGTGATTGTGCTCACTATCGCAGCTGCCGGTGTCGTGTTTGCCATCCCCAGTTCACCTACACCAAACAGCGTGACACCGTTTTTTGCCAGCTCCCGCGTATAGCATATGACGTCCAAAAGCAACGTTTCAGCCTGACGGCGACTCATTGCCGGAGCTGAAGCAATATTGCCGCTACCTCGTGCGACACGCATGTTGATAAGCCCGGGGATAGGCTCAGCAGTATCAATACCAACATCAATTACGTGGACGTTAGCGCCCGCTTGTGCTGCCAGCACACACACGCCGGTTGTTCCGCGGGTCATATTTTCAGCCTGAATGGCTGTCACTTCTTTTGGGGAAATAGCGACCCCTTCCTCCCAGACGCCGTGATCGGCACACATAACCAGTACCGCTTTTTTGCCCACATGCGGTATGCCATTCAACCCCGGCATTCCCGCCAGTTGTACGCCAAGCGCCTCCAGCCTTCCCAGGCTACCAACAGGTTTGAGTAACCCGTCAATATGCCGTTGTGCACGCGACATAGCGGCAGGATCGATGGCAGGGATCGTATTCAGTAAATTGGTAAGTGTTTGCATGTCGCGTCTCTTTATAGCAGCGCCAGCAGAAAGATCAGTTCGCCAAGCTCTATGGCTGCCCCCAGCGTATCGCCGGTTTGCCCGCCCAGAGTCCGTTTGAGAAGCTGACCGAGGATGAAGATCGCCACCATCGTCACCAACATAGCAGCCACACCATGCATACCTGGCAATAATACGGCAGCAAAAATAGCGGCTAAACCGAGTGTGACGCAGGTTTGTCGCCCATCAATTTTGCCAATGAACACATTGCCAAGCCCTTCTTCCCGGACATAACGATGACGATACATCAATAATGCGGCAGTCCCGCGGCTGACCGCGCATGCTGCCGCCAGCGATGCAAGGATCGGTTCGCCACGCAAAGCCAGCTCGCTTAACACCAGAATCTTTGCCAGTACAACAAAAATCAATGCCAGACCGCCGTGGGTGCCTAAACGGCTATCACGCATGATTTCCAACATGCGATCGCGGCTACGTGCAGAAAATACGCCATCACAGGTATCAGCGAGGCCGTCCAGGTGGAATCCCCCGGTCATCAGCGCCAGCACAAGTACGCTAAACAATGCCGCCAGTGGTACGCCACACCATGCCTGCAGCACCATGAAGACCAGCCCGCTAATCGCGCCAAGCAATAATCCAATTAAAGGAAAAGTAATAATACCGCGAGAATAATGCTCGAAATCCAGTCCCTGGGACCAGCGACGCGGTACAGGCAGACGCGTAATAAATGAGAGCATCGCCCAAAATAATTTACTCATTTGATTTTTACTCCAATACCCGAAACCACCAGCCATACTTCATTTGCCGCAGCGGCCAGCTGCTGATTTACCCGCCCGGCAATATCACGAAAATGTCGTGCCAGACGACTCTCCGGCACAATCCCCATTCCCACTTCGTTAGTCACTAATACAACCTTTGCGGGGCAACGTTGGCAGGCAGCAATCAACGACTGAATCTCAGCATTAATCGCCTGTTCCATCGCCTGATAATCCCATTCATCAGGGTCTTTATCGCCGCCATAATCAAACAACAGATTAGTCACCATTGTGGTAACGCATTCCAGCAACACAGCCTCATTCGGGTTAATGTCTGCATGAATTAATTCATCAAGATGTTGCCAGCGCTCCACTGTGCGCCAGTGAGCCGGGCGGCCTTGCCGATGATGTTCTATCCGTGCAGCCATCTCATCATCAAGGATTTGCGAGGTGGCGATATACAGAACCTGTGAAGAGTCCCCAATAAGCGCCTCTGCGTGGCGACTCTTCCCGCTCCGTGCGCCCCCCGTCACCAAAATCATCATACCGACTCCTGATTCAATTGTATGATGGTATTCATTGAACAGAACAATGGTTCCCCCACTGTTGCTGACCGCAAAACATTTACGCGATTAATACTGCGCGTAATATAATTAAAAATCCAGCATTCTCAATCCATTACGAAAGAAGATAGCATTGCGGAATAGCCAGACTTCCTCGTGTTAACGTCCGACAAAATGCGTCATTGACAGCGGTTTCTCTGGCATGACAGATTTCATTCAAATAATGGATTAATGCTACAGCCCCACCAGCCGGACCATTCAGCAAACGGGCATTGTGTTCTGCAATCAAAATTACCGTCGTTCCCTCAGAATGAGCGAGCCATTCTGGTACGGATATCTCGCTTTCAGCTGCTATCAATAGCAGCACTGAATAATCGCTATACGAATCTGATAACGATTGCACAGGCCCACCGTCAAAAGGCTGGAAATCTTGCTGCCAGTCCTCACCAATAAAATCGCAGCCTTTACAGTGCATTGTTGGTCAGTGCCTGCGAAGCAGACATTATCGCGCTGGTACTTAATGCGGACGCACCGTGGTCACCTTTTTCGCCAGGCTTTACCTCGTCAATGAATCGCCCGGTCATTGGAGTAGTTACCAAAGCAGATTTAGCCAGCATGGAACAAATATCTTTGGTGAAAAGTTGGTTACGGGAAGCTGGAGCGCACAACGTGTTAGTAACCAGTGCGGTTAATAACAATGGAGTTACAGAACTTTTTGCCTTGCTGCATACAGAAGAAGGCTGTCGCTAATTTCAATAGGTTATCAGATGGGAATGATGACGGTGATACACAGAAAAGAAACAATGAGCAATGAGGGTTACCGGGCAACCCTCATTGAATAAAACAGGAATTACTTCGCTTCGCCGTTTTTCATTTCGCCCATAGCTTTCAGCTTTTTGGAGATATCGCGGCGTTCTTTGGAGAGCTCGGCATTTTTGATGATGTAATCGTCAACGCGATCTTCATAGTCACCTTTCATGCTGGCGATGATGCCCTGGATTGCTTCAACGCTCATCCCCGGCTTAATGTAATCACTCAGGTTGTCCAGCAGCAGGACGCGCTTCTGGTTGTCACGGATCTTTTTCTCAACGTCCTGAATTTCACGTTGCAGTTTGTTCTTACGACGGAACAGACGAACAAATTCCAGTACATCCTGGAATGAAGGCTTGGTAGTTTCCATTTTTATACCCCTGATAATGTGAGAGTCGGATTCGTTTAAGCAACCGCTATTCGTTAGGGCCAACATTACTCATAGCTGCCGCAGATGACAATGCTTTTATCCCTTTTCACTATCATACCCTTTATCCTTGCTGAATCGAAGCAGCAGCAAGATGATTCTGAAGTTCAGGAATTATTTGCGCAAGGCCCGGCAAATCAGATTCGATAGCAATTCAAGCTGATGCGCTGTTTCCATGTTCAGCCACACATAGCCATAGATTGGTGTTTCCACGACTTTCAGGTCATGGTGGTTATCGAGCAACTGACGCAGCTCTTCCACAGCATCGTTCAATTTTTCCGTATTGGCAAAAACCGGCTGCGGATTACCTTCGTACAGCGCATGAACAAGGCTCAGCAGTATTTGCTGCATCATGTGCTGGGTATCACGAAGTTTTTGCGCGTTCAATAACACGAAATGGCTGGGGCGCGTGGCCCAGTATGCATTGATTTGCAACTCCAGCATACAAACCAGATTGCGATTAATGGTCTGGATACCTTCATATATCGATTTGGGAATACGGGTTTCTTTGCTGGCGGGCGCAATCAGCCCACGCATTTTCACGGCATCGGTCAGGAGTTTTTGTAGATGGCTTTCCAGACGTGGGCGTTCGAGTAAGTTCGGTGAGAATGCAGATTGATAGACCCGATTATACTCGGTCAGACTTTTTGCCAGTTGAATGCGCCAGTGGATGAACGCCCGTTGTGGCCAGATGCCGGTAAACAACATTGCCAGTAAAGAGCCGAGGATCACATCGCCGCTTCGCCATAACGCCGTATCAATTTCACCTGTCGGGGAACCAACAACAATTGCCAGCGTCACCCCAATCAATAAACCTTGATACGGTTTCTTGCCCAGCGCCAGCCAACCGCAAAGAAACATAGCCGCCGCGCACCAGACTAACATCAGCGGTAACGAGATTAACTCCAGTTGCAGAGCGATAAGACCTAAAATCGACCCCAACACCGTACCGCCAATACGTTCGAATGCGCGAGGGACAACGTTACCCCAGAACGAGATTGGCCCCATAATCACCACCATGGTGACCAGCGGCCAGGTGCTTTCCGGGATAGTAAACAGGCGGATAATGAGAAAAGTGAGCAGGAATGCCAGCGCGACCCGAGTACCATGCACAATGCGGTAATGGCGGTATACCCGGATTTCAAACGGGCTTAATGACTTATCGGCACGCACGCAGAAACTCCGTTAATGAAGATTAAAAGCGCTCATAACACATCTGTCGGCCAGAAGGCGCGCCTCTGAATTATCCGACGGACATACCGGGAACAGTGTAATTTCCCGGCAGGAGCGAAAAATTTGAAAGGCGCATCTTACTCTTTTCGCTTTCAAAAAAAGAGTGGTCATCGCGTTAACACACCGCCCTGAGATGAATTAGTGATGTTTTGGCTGCACCGCAACATACATTTCGATATCCCAGTACCCCTCTTCCGCGCCATTGTTCAAGTAAACCTCGAAGCAGGGCTTTGGTAACATTTCATAAGCACTGTCCTGCAAGAGGCTATTAAAGAACTGATACCAGGGTTTAGCAAAATCATCACCGACTACACGAGCCACCGCCACCGCATACTGACCACCTGAAATTTCTGTCAGAATGACGCCCTCACTGTTTTCAGGGAGCGTAAAGTTATTCGGCACCGTCACGACGGTGTCGCAGCGTAATTTTTCGGCGGGTGTTTCATCTGGATTGTCGTAATAGACAGCAACCCACTCCTTCGGCACAATATTTTTGCTATCTACCCACATCATCAACTGCTCAAAGCCTTTCTTTACCGTCTGTTCCCACGGGCCAACGAGATGGAAACCTGCAACGGTACGTTTATCTTCCTGCTTAATCTCGTAGTTCATGACGCCTCCATTAATACTGTTTTTATATACAGTATAGTTGCAATATTAAAACCACAAGGAATGAGTGTTGATTATGCGAGCAGACTCGCACTCCTGCCAGTCTGCTGCAAAAGAAAGGTCAGGCCTTATGGTGGAAATAATCACTCAGGCGGGAAAACATGCTGCCTTCCCCGACAGATTCCAGGGTAACCAGCGGCCAGTGCGCCACCTGTTTATCACGGTCGTAAAGTTCAATTTCCCCTACCCGCTGATGGGCGCTAATTGGCGCGGTGAGTTCTTTACCATCAAGGGTATATTTGGCTTTGATATGTGGAATTTCGGCTTTCGGTAGCACCATCCAGAACTCTTGTTCCGTTCCCAGGGCGATATTTTCTTTATCACCATACCAGATGCGTTCCGTACCGACCTTTTTCCCACGGTGCAAAATTTGCACCGTAGTAAAGTTTTGTTGCCCCCAACGCAGTAATTTTCTTGCCTCGTCCTCACGACCTTTTGCGCTGTCAGCACCCATTACCACTGCAATGAGGCGACGCTGCCCGTCTACAGCCGAAGCAATGAGATTAAACCCGGCACCAGAAGTATGACCCGTTTTCAGGCCGTCAACATTCATGGTTTTATCCCACAATAACCCGTTACGGTTTTGCTGGGTAATACCGTTCCAGGTGAGGCTTTTCTCACTGTACATATGATAAAACTCGGGCTCGCCGTGGATGATAGCGCGAGAAAGCACAGCTAAATCATAAGCCGAGCTATGCTGGCCTGGTGCATCCAGACCATGCACTGTTTCAAAATGCGTATCCTTGAGATGCAGCTTCTCGGCATAGTTGTTCATCATTTCAACAAACTGCCGTTGCCCACCGGCAATATAGTCAGCCAGTGCAACACAAGCGTCATTTCCGGAATCCACAATTAAACCACGGCTTAAATCACGTACCGATACGCGATCGCCCTCTTTCAAAAACATCAGTGAAGAACCGACAAACACCGGATTATCTTTCGCCCACGCATCACGCCCCACGGTGACAATATCGTCTGGCGTAATGCGATGACTATCGATAGCGCGATCCACGACATAGCCCGTCATCAGCTTTGTCAGGCTGGCGGGATTGCGCTGTTGATGCTCATTACCCGCGGTGAGAATCTGACCGGTGGTGTAATCCATCAATACCCAGGACCCAGCATGAATCTCTGGAGGTTGAGGTGAAAAAGGAATGTTTTCCGCCGCAAAACCAGACGATAAATTAAAAACGAACAAAGAAGCAGCAATAATAAGACGGCGTTTCAACAGCAAACCCTCAGGTGTTTCAAATAGCTGTTCTTTTTACGGAAATACTTATGAACTGGCTGGAATAAAGTGCAAGAAAATGTGACTACTATCTCATTTTTATCTGACATGATCTGTTGCCACTCGCTGCCAAATTGTCGCGCTAAAGCTGATTAGCACGGTGATATTTGATACTCTGGCAGACAGCAGAAATAACGGATTTAACCTAATGATGAATGACGGTAAGCAACAATCTACCTTTTTGTTTCACGATTACGAAACCTTTGGAACGCACCCCGCGTTAGATCGCCCTGCACAGTTCGCAGCCATTCGCACTGATAACGAATTTAACGTCATCGGCGAACCCGAAGTTTTTTACTGCAAGCCCGCGGATGACTATTTACCCCAGCCTGGAGCAGTATTAATTACCGGTATTACCCCGCAGGAGGCACGGGCGAAAGGAGAAAACGAAGCCGCGTTTGCCGCCCGTATTCACTCGCTTTTTACCGTACCGAAGACCTGTATTCTGGGCTACAACAATGTGCGTTTCGACGACGAAGTCACACGCAACGTTTTTTATCGTAATTTCTACGATCCTTACGCCTGGAGCTGGCAGCATGATAACTCGCGCTGGGATTTACTGGATGTTATGCGTGCCTGTTATGCCCTGCGCCCGGAAGGAATAAACTGGCCTGAAAATGATGACGGTCTACCGAGCTTTCGCCTTGAGCATTTAACCAAAGCGAATGGTATTGAACATAGCAACGCCCACGATGCGATGGCTGATGTGTACGCCACTATTGCGATGGCGAAACTGGTAAAAACGCGTCAGCCACGCCTGTTTGATTATCTCTTTACCCATCGCAATAAACACAAACTGATGGCGTTGATTGATGTTCCGCAGATGAAACCCCTGGTTCACGTTTCCGGAATGTTTGGGGCATGGCGTGGCAATACCAGCTGGGTGGCACCGCTGGCGTGGCATCCTGAAAATCGCAATGCCGTAATTATGGTGGATTTGGCAGGAGACATTTCGTCATTACTGGAGCTGGATGGCGACACATTGCGCGAGCGTTTATATACCGCAAAAGCCGATCTTGGCGATAACGCCGCCGTTCCGGTTAAGCTGGTGCATATCAATAAATGTCCGGTGCTGGCCCAGGCGAATACGCTACGCCCGGAAGATGCCGACCGACTGGGAATTAATCGTCAGCATTGCCTCGATAACCTGAAAATTCTGCGTGAAAATCCGCAAGTGCGTGAAAAAGTGGTGGCGATATTCGCGGAAGCCGAACCGTTTACGCCTTCAGATAACGTGGATGCACAGCTTTATAATGGCTTTTTCAGTGACGCCGATCGTGCAGCAATGAAAATTGTGCTTGAAACCGAGCCGCGTAATTTACCGGCACTGGATATCACTTTTGTTGATAAACGGATTGAAAAGCTGTTGTTCAATTATCGGGCACGCAACTTCCCGGGGACGCTGGATTATGCCGAGCAGCAACGCTGGCTGGAGCACCGCCGCCAGGTCTTCACGCCAGAGTTTTTGCAGGGCTATGCAGATGAATTGCAGATGCTGGCACAACAATATGCCGATGACAAAGAGAAAGTGGCGCTGTTAAAAGCACTTTGGCAGTACGCGGAAGAGATCGTCTGAAACAAAAAAAACCGGAGCGATAAACTCCGGCTTTTTGAGATTTACCGGATGATTATGTCATCCGGCTTGTAAGATTATGCAACGTCTTCGTACTGCGGAACCGGGTTACGGAAGCTCTTGGTGACACAAGCCAGGTAAATCAGGCCGATTGCCGCCCAGATCAGACCCAGAACCATTGAGCTTTCTTCCAGATTAACCCACAGCGCACCAACGGTCAGCGCACCACACATCGGCAGGAACAGATACTGGAAGTGATCCTTCAGCGTCTTGTTACGCTTCTCACGGATCCAGAACTGCGAGATAACCGACAGGTTAACGAAGGTGAACGCCACCAGCGCACCAAAGTTAATCAGCGCCGTAGCCATTACCAGGTCAAAGTTGATTGCCAGCAGGGCAATCGCGCCAACCAGGATGATGTTCATTGCCGGAGTACGCCATTTCGGGTGCACATAACCGAAGAAGCTTTTCGGGAATACGCCGTCACGACCCATTACATACATCAGACGCGCCACGCCTGCGTGCGCCGCCATACCGGACGCCAGTACGGTAATGGTGGAGAAGATCAGCGCGCCAACCTGGAACGCTTTACCCGCAACGTACAGCATGATTTCAGGCTGTGACGCATCCGGATCTTTAAAGCGAGAGATATCCGGGAAGTACAGCTGCAGGAAGTAAGTTGCAAAGATGAAGATCATGCCGCCGATCAGCGCGGTCAGGAAAATCGCACGTGGGATCACGCGCTCTGCATCTTTGGTTTCTTCCGACAAGTTGCTGATGCCGTCAAAGCCGGTAAAGGAGAAGCACAGAATCGTCGCACCAGTGATCATCGGGATAACATGTGCATCACCAGACCAGAACGGACGAGTGCTCGCCAGCGTACCAGCACCTTCACCTTCAAATACGCCGTAAACTACCATGCCCAGAATTACCGCGATCAGCACTACCTGCAACACCACGATGACGGTGTTGAAGTTCGCTACGGATTTCAGACTACGCAGGTTAAAGGCGGTCATAAAGGCCACCAGCGCCACCACAAACATCCACGATGGAATGGAAGGCACCAGAGCTTCAAAATAGATTTTCGCCAGCAGAATGTTGATCATCGGCGCGAACAGATAGTCGAGCAGAGAAGACCAACCCACCATAAAGCCGACAGTCGGGCTAATGGATTTCTGGGCGTAAGTGTATGCAGAGCCAGCAGAAGGATAGCGGCGAACCAGCTTCCCGTAGCTCAGAGCCGTAAACAGGATCGCAATCAATGCGAACGCATAGGCTGTCGGCACATGACCATCCGTGAGGCCTGAAACGATACCAAAAGTATCAAACAGCGTCATCGGCTGCATATAGGCAAGACCCATCATTACAACCGGAACTAACGTAAGCGTTTTACGCAATTCCACGCGAGAGGTGTTTGGAGTAACGTTATGCGACATGGTCATTCTCCTTTACGGTAATAACCGTCGCGTAAGCAAAAAATTGCCCCATTTTTTTGGATTCCTCAGCGACAACAACTGTCGATTTTTAGTAAATATCTATCCGGTACGAAGCCCGGCCTCTTGGTATGAATGATTGGTTTGAAGCAAAAAATAACCGACGCTAATTAAACGTCGGTTTTTAGTCATTTTTTGACAGCGGCGCATTGTGCCTAAATGGGGGGGAAATGACAAGAGAATGAGAGGCTTGTCATAATAATTTTTCTTTAAATGGCTGATTTTCCGTCATCAGATTTTGCATAAACACCGGCGATCGCACTATTTGCTAAAATTTCGTCCCGCCACCAAGCGCTGGCAAGCCCTGCGGTCTGTTCGTTCCAGCCAATCCAGACAGGTTCAAAGAGAGTTTGGGCGACCACTTTCTTCTCGATTAACGCGCCACTATCGAGAAAACGTTGCGCCAGATAACGGGGTAAATAGCCGCAGCCAAGGCCGCTAATTTGCAGCTCCAGCTTGGTTTTAAAATCGAAAACGGTAATGGCTTCTTGTTCGTCGAGAAGTTGCGAGGCCGTAGAAGCGCCTGCCTGCGCAGTATCCCCTACCACAATCGCCCTATATCGCTTAATGATACGACGGTTTAACGGTTCTTCTTCCTGGGCTAACGGATGATGGGGCGCGACCGCAAAGACTTGTTCAAGATCGCCCAACCGTGAAAAACCAAACTCACTGGAAGATGGTGGCTCATGCATCGCACCAACAATAATATCCGCTCGTCCCTGAGTCAGGGCATCCCAGGAACCACCGAGCACGCCATTGATAAACTTCAGGCGCGTCACGCTATGATGTTGATAAAAAGCTTCAATAAGTGGCGCGAGAAGAGAAAAAGGGAAGGTGTCGTCCACGCCAATCACCAGCTCGTTTTCCCAGCCTTCATGCAGTTTTATCGCCTGTTTTTCCAGTTCTCGCACGGTATGCAGAACTTCCCGCCCCTTCTCTAATAACATTTTTCCGGTGCGGGTAAATTTAGCGCGGTGACCACTACGATCAAGCAATTGAATGTTAAGGTCGCTTTCCAGCTTGTGAACGGTGTAACTCAGAGCGGACGGCGTCTTATAGAGTTTGGCCGACGCCGCCGCAAAACTGCCTTCTTTTTCTAAGGCATCGAGGATCATCAACACATCCAGCAGTGGTTTCATACACGCCCCCTTGCAGTGCATGCGGCGTCCTGCTGGCGTGATCGTTTACTCCAGCGGCATTACCAGCGGATCGGGATACTGGTATTCAAATCCCAGTTCATTACAAATCCGGCTGCCATCAATAATCTTACCTTTGCCGCTATCCAGACTATTTCTGAACTGCGGAGGTTCAAGCCCCAGTAAACGGGCCATTTGCGGATAAAAAACATTACGCGCAGGGTGAGCTGGCGCACATATATTATAGATGTGTCCGCCTTTAGGTGCCTGTAACAACAGGGTGATAGCGCCAATAACATCTTCTAAATGGACTAAATTGACACCATGTTCACCATCAGGCGCGGTTTTTCCGGCAAAAAAGCGACCAGGATGACGTTCCGGCCCGACCAGGCCTGCAAGACGCAGAATATCGACTGAAGTACCGGGTAAATTGTGCAGCCAGTCTTCAAGTTCTTTTAATACTCGTCCACTGTTGGTCACCGGATTACGCGGGGTCGTTTCTTTAACGGTGCCTTGTGCGTCGCCATAGACAGACGTTGAGCTGGTAAAAATAATGCGGGGAATATGATGAGCCAGCGCACTATCCACTAACTCTTGTACCGCTTGTAAATAGAACTCATCGCCGGGGCCGCTACGACGTGCCGGAAGCGTGATGACCAGCGCATCAGCATCCATCAGGGCATCCAGATCGTCAGAATCGCAAACTAACTCAGGTTCCATGCGAAGCAGATAACTATCAATGCCACTCATTCGGGCCGCTTCGACGCCATCTTGTGTGGTTTTACTCCCGGTGACTTGCCAGCCTCGCGCTGAAAGTGACATCGCCAGCGGCATGCCTAACCACCCTAACCCGACAATTGCGACCTTTTTCATCCGTTATCTCCTGATACACCTTAGATCTATAAGGCTACGCTAGCGTATCAAAACTGACAATTCATTCTATGAATGAAATCGAAACTGTTAGCAAATATACAATTGCCTGATGCGCTCCGCTTATCAGTCCTACAAAAACATCAATATATTGAATTTAGGCAACATTTGTAGACCAGATAAGGCATTCACGCCGCATCCGGCAGGAACCAAGCCCACTTTAGTTACAGAACACAATGTTCTTGAGGGTTTTAAAGACATATTTTCACGATTACTTTTTTAACGTAGCCACTCCTGGCCCTCTCCTTTCCCCGCTCATTCATTAAACAAATCCATCGCCATAAAATATATAAAAAAGCCCTTGCTTTCTAACGTGAAAGTGGTTTAGGTTAAAAGACATCAGTTGAATAAACATTCACAGAGACTTTTATGACACGCGTTCAATTTAAACACCACCATCATCACCATCATCCTGACTAGTCTTTCAGGCGATGTGTGCTGGAAGACATTCAGATCTTCCAGTGGTGCATGAACGCATGAGAAAGCCCCCGGAAGATCACCTTCCGGGGGCTTTTTTATTGCGCGGTTGTTAACGGTTCAGACAGGTTTAAAGAGGAATAAGAAAATGACAGACAACACTCGTTTACGCATAGCTATGCAGAAATCCGGCCGTTTAAGTGATGACTCACGCGAATTACTGGCGCGCTGCGGCATTAAAATTAATCTTCACACCCAGCGCCTGATCGCGATGGCAGAAAACATGCCGATTGATATTCTGCGCGTGCGTGACGACGACATTCCCGGTCTGGTAATGGACGGCGTGGTTGACCTTGGGATTATCGGCGAAAACGTGCTGGAAGAAGAGCTGCTTAACCGCCGCGCCCAGGGTGAAGATCCACGCTACTTTACCCTGCGTCGACTGGATTTCGGCGGCTGCCGCCTTTCGCTGGCAACGCCGGTTGATGAAGCCTGGGACGGCTTGCTCTCCTTAAACGGTAAACGTATCGCCACCTCTTATCCTCACCTGCTCAAGCGTTATCTCGACCAGAAAGGTATCTCTTTTAAATCCTGCTTACTGAACGGTTCTGTCGAAGTTGCGCCGCGCGCCGGACTGGCGGATGCGATTTGCGATCTGGTTTCCACAGGTGCCACGCTGGAAGCTAACGGCCTGCGCGAAGTCGAAGTTATCTACCGCTCGAAAGCCTGCCTGATCCAGCGCGATGGTGAAATGGAAGAATCCAAACAGCAACTGATCGACAAACTGCTGACGCGTATTCAGGGCGTGATCCAGGCGCGCGAATCAAAATACATCATGATGCACGCACCAACCGACCGACTGGATGAAGTCATCGCTCTGCTGCCAGGTGCCGAACGCCCAACCATTCTACCGCTGGCGGGTGATCAACAACGCGTAGCGATGCACATGGTCAGTAGCGAAACCCTGTTCTGGGAAACGATGGAAAAACTGAAAGCGCTGGGTGCCAGTTCAATCCTGGTCCTGCCGATTGAGAAGATGATGGAGTGATCGCCATGAGCTTTAGCACAATCATTGACTGGAATAGCTGTACTGCGGAGCAACAACGCCAGCTGTTAATGCGCCCGGCGATCTCCGCCTCTGAAAGTATTACCCGCACTGTTAACGATATTCTCGATAACGTGAAAACGCGTGGCGATGAGGCCTTGCGGGAATACAGCGCGAAGTTTGATAAAACCACGGTTACCGCGCTGAAGGTATCTGCGGATGAGATCGCCGCCGCCAGCGAACGCCTGAGCGACGAGCTAAAACAGGCGATGGCGGTGGCAGTAAAGAATATTGAAACCTTCCACACTGCACAAAAACTGCCGCCGGTAGATGTTGAAACTCAGCCTGGCGTTCGTTGCCAGCAAGTCACGCGCCCGGTCGCTTCAGTGGGTTTGTATATTCCTGGCGGCTCCGCACCGCTCTTCTCAACGGTATTAATGCTGGCAACTCCGGCGCGTATAGCAGGCTGTAAAAAAGTAGTGTTGTGCTCACCGCCGCCGATTGCCGATGAGATCCTTTACGCGGCGCAGCTGTGCGGCGTGCAGGACGTGTTTAACGTCGGTGGCGCACAGGCCATTGCCGCGCTGGCGTTTGGTACAGAATCCGTGCCGAAAGTGGACAAAATCTTCGGGCCTGGCAACGCCTTTGTCACCGAGGCAAAACGTCAGGTGAGCCAGCGTCTGGACGGTGCGGCGATCGATATGCCCGCAGGCCCGTCGGAAGTGCTGGTGATTGCCGACAGCGGCGCAACGCCGGATTTCGTGGCTTCTGATTTGCTCTCTCAGGCTGAACACGGCCCGGATTCACAGGTGATTTTGCTGACTCCTGATGCTGATATGGCGCGTCGCGTTGCCGAAGCCGTCGAACGCCAGTTGGCAGAACTGCCGCGAGCCGAAACCGCCCGTCAGGCACTGAGCGCCAGCCGCCTGATCGTAACCAACGATTTAGCGCAGTGCGTGGAGATCTCCAACCAGTACGGCCCGGAGCACCTGATCATTCAGACCCGCAACGCCCGCGATCTGGTCGATGGCATCACCAGTGCCGGTTCCGTATTTCTCGGTGACTGGTCACCGGAATCGGCAGGTGATTACGCCTCCGGCACCAACCACGTGCTGCCGACTTACGGTTATACCGCCACCTGTTCCAGCCTCGGGCTGGCAGATTTCCAGAAACGCATGACCGTACAGGAACTGTCGAAAGAAGGCTTTTCCACGCTGGCTTCGACCATTGAAACACTGGCCGCCGCCGAGCGCCTGACTGCCCACAAAAATGCCGTTACTTTGCGTGTTAACGCCCTTAAGGAGCAAGCATGAGCACCGTGACTATTACCGATTTAGCGCGTGAAAACGTCCGCAACCTGACGCCGTATCAGTCGGCGCGTCGTCTGGGCGGTAACGGCGACGTCTGGCTGAACGCCAACGAATATCCCACCGCCGTGGAGTTTCAGCTCACTCAGCAAACGCTCAACCGCTACCCGGAATGCCAGCCAAAAGCGGTGATTGAAAATTACGCGCAATATGCAGGCGTAAAACCGGAACAGGTACTGGTCAGCCGTGGCGCGGACGAAGGTATTGAACTGCTGATTCGCGCTTTTTGCGAACCAGGTAAAGACGCCATTCTCTACTGCCCGCCAACGTACGGCATGTACAGCGTTAGCGCCGAAACCATTGGTGTCGAGTGCCGCACAGTGCCGACGCTGGACAACTGGCAACTGGACTTACAGGGCATTTCCGACAAGCTGGACGGGGTAAAAGTGGTCTATGTTTGCAGCCCCAACAACCCCACCGGGCAACTGATCAACCCGCAGGATTTTCGCACTCTGCTGGAGTTAACGCGCGGTAAGGCGATTGTGGTTGCCGATGAAGCCTATATTGAGTTTTGCCCGCAGGCATCGCTGGCTGGCTGGCTGGCGGAATATCCGCACCTGGCTATTTTGCGCACACTGTCGAAAGCTTTTGCTCTGGCAGGGCTTCGTTGCGGATTTACGCTGGCAAACGAAGACGTCATCAACCTGCTGATGAAAGTGATCGCCCCCTACCCGCTCTCGACACCGGTTGCCGATATTGCGGCCCAGGCGTTAAGCCCGCAGGGAATCGTCGCCATGCGCGAACGAGTGGCGCAAATTATTGCAGAACGCGAATACCTGATTGCCGCACTAAAAGAGATCCCCTGCGTGGAGCAGGTTTTTGACTCTGAAACCAACTACATTCTGGCGCGCTTTAAAGCCTCCAGCGCAGTGTTTAAATCTTTGTGGGATCAGGGCATTATCTTACGTGATCAGAATAAACAACCCTCTTTAAGCGGCTGCCTGCGAATTACCGTCGGAACCCGTGAAGAAAGCCAGCGCGTCATTGACGCCTTACGTGCGGAGCAAGTTTGATGAGTCAGAAGTATCTTTTTATCGATCGCGATGGAACCCTGATTAGCGAACCGCCGAGTGATTTTCAGGTGGACCGTTTTGACAAACTCGCCTTTGAACCGGGCGTGATCCCGGAACTGCTGAAGCTGCAAAAAGCGGGCTACAAACTGGTGATGATCACTAATCAGGATGGTCTGGGAACACAAAGTTTCCCACAGGCGGATTTCGATGGCCCGCACAATCTAATGATGCAGATCTTCACCTCGCAAGGCGTGCAGTTTGATGAAGTGCTGATTTGCCCGCACTTGCCCGCCGATGAGTGCGACTGCCGTAAGCCAAAAGTAAAACTGGTGGAGCGTTATCTGGCTGAGCAAGCGATGGACCGCGCCAACAGTTATGTGATTGGCGATCGCGCGACCGATATTCAACTCGCCGAAAACATGGGCATTAATGGTTTACGCTACGACCGCGAAACCCTGAACTGGCCGATGATTGGTGAGCAACTCACGAAACGCGATCGTTACGCCCACGTGGTGCGTAACACCAAAGAGACGCAGATTGACGTTCAGGTGTGGCTGGATCGCGAAGGTGGCAGCAAGATTAACACCGGCGTTGGCTTTTTTGATCACATGCTGGATCAGATTGCCACTCACGGCTGCTTCCGGATGGAAATCAACGTTAAAGGCGACCTCTATATCGACGATCACCACACTGTCGAAGATACCGGTCTGGCGCTGGGCGAAGCGTTAAAAATAGCTCTTGGCGACAAACGCGGTATTTGCCGCTTCGGTTTTGTGCTGCCGATGGACGAATGCCTTGCCCGCTGCGCGCTGGATATCTCTGGTCGCCCGCACCTGGAATATAAAGCCGAGTTTACCTATCAGCGTGTAGGCGATCTCAGCACCGAAATGATCGAGCACTTCTTCCGTTCGCTCTCATACACCATGGGCGTGACCCTGCACCTAAAAACCAAAGGTAAAAACGATCACCACCGTGTAGAGAGCCTGTTCAAAGCTTTTGGTCGCACCCTGCGCCAGGCCATCCGCGTGGAAGGCGATACCCTGCCCTCGTCGAAAGGAGTGCTGTAATGAACGTGGTGATCCTTGATACCGGCTGCGCCAATTTGAACTCGGTGAAGTCTGCCATTGCGCGTCACGGTTATGAACCCAAAGTTAGCCGTGATCCGGACGTCGTGTTGCTGGCCGATAAACTGTTTTTACCCGGCGTTGGCACCGCGCAAGCGGCGATGGACCAGGTGCGTGAGCGCGAGTTGTTTGATCTCATCAAAGCCTGTACCCAACCGGTGCTGGGCATCTGCTTAGGAATGCAACTGCTGGGGCGGCGCAGCGAAGAGAGCAACGGCGTCGATTTGCTGGGCATCATCGACGAAGACGTGCCGAAAATGACCGACTTTGGTCTGCCGCTGCCGCATATGGGCTGGAACCGCGTTTACCCGCAGGCAGGCAACCGCCTGTTTCAGGGGATTGAAGACGGCGCGTACTTTTACTTTGTTCACAGTTACGCAATGCCAGTCAATCCGTGGACCATCGCCCAGTGTAATTACGGCGAACCGTTCACTGCGGCGGTACAAAAAGATAACTTCTACGGCGTGCAGTTCCACCCGGAGCGTTCTGGTGCCGCTGGCGCTAAGTTGCTGAAAAACTTCCTGGAGATGTGATGATTATTCCGGCATTAGATTTAATCGACGGCACCGTGGTGCGTCTCCATCAGGGCGATTATGGCAAACAGCGCGATTACGGTAACGACCCGCTGCCACGCTTACAGGATTACGCCGCGCAGGGTGCCGAAGTACTGCACCTGGTGGATCTGACCGGGGCAAAAGATCCGGCTAAACGTCAAATCCCGCTGATTAAAACCCTGGTCGCGGGTGTTAACGTTCCAGTGCAGGTTGGCGGCGGCGTGCGTAGCGAAGAAGACGTGGCGGCGTTACTGGAAGCAGGCGTTGCGCGTGTGGTGGTTGGCTCCACCGCGGTGAAATCACCAGAAATGGTGAAAGGCTGGTTTGAACGCTTCGGTGCCGATGCCTTAGTGCTGGCGCTGGATGTCCGTATCGACGAGCAAGGCAACAAGCAGGTGGCAGTCAGCGGCTGGCAAGAGAACTCAGGCGTTTCGCTGGAACAACTGGTGGAAACCTATCTGCCCGTCGGCCTGAAACATGTGCTGTGTACCGATATCTCGCGCGACGGCACGCTGGCAGGTTCTAACGTCTCTTTATATGAAGAAGTGTGCGCCAGATATCCGCAGGTGGCATTTCAGTCCTCTGGAGGAATTGGTGACATTGATGATGTAGCGGCCCTGCGTGGTACTGGCGTGCGCGGCGTAATAGTTGGTCGTGCATTACTGGAGGGTAAATTCACCGTGAAGGAGGCCATCACATGCTGGCAAAACGCATAATTCCGTGTCTCGACGTTCGTGATGGTCAGGTGGTGAAAGGCGTACAGTTTCGCAACCATGAAATCATTGGCGATATTGTACCGCTGGCAAAACGCTACGCCGAAGAAGGCGCTGATGAACTGGTGTTCTACGATATCACCGCTTCCAGCGATGGACGCGTGGTAGATAAAAGCTGGGTATCCCGCGTGGCGGAAGTGATCGACATCCCGTTCTGCGTGGCGGGTGGGATTAAGTCGCTGGATGACGCCGCGAAAATTCTTTCCTTTGGTGCAGATAAAATCTCCATCAACTCTCCTGCGCTGGCGGACCCGACATTAATCACTCGCCTGGCCGATCGTTTTGGTGTGCAGTGTATTGTGGTCGGTATTGATACCTGGTACGACGCCGAAACCGGTAAATATCATGTGAATCAATATACCGGCGATGAAAGCCGCACCCGCGTCACTCAGTGGGAAACGCTCGACTGGGTACAGGAAGTGCAAAAACGCGGTGCCGGAGAAATCGTCCTCAACATGATGAATCAGGACGGCGTGCGTAACGGTTACGACCTCGAGCAGCTGAAAAAAGTGCGTGAAGTTTGCCACGTCCCGCTGATTGCCTCCGGTGGCGCGGGCACTATGGAGCACTTCCTTGAAGCCTTCCGCGATGCCGACGTTGACGGCGCGCTGGCGGCTTCCGTATTCCACAAACAAATAATCAATATTGGTGAATTAAAAGCGTACCTGGCAACACAGGGCGTGGAGATCAGGATATGTTAACAGAACAACAACGCCGCGAACTGGACTGGGAAAAAACCGACGGACTGATGCCGGTGATTGTGCAACACGCGGTATCTGGCGAAGTGCTAATGCTGGGCTATATGAACCCGGAAGCCTTAGACAAAACCATCGAAAGCGGCAAAGTCACTTTCTTCTCGCGCACTAAACAGCGACTGTGGACCAAAGGCGAAACGTCGGGCAATTTCCTCAACGTAGTGAGTATTGCCCCGGACTGCGACAACGACACGTTACTGGTACTGGCGAATCCCATCGGCCCGACCTGCCACAAAGGCACCAGCAGCTGCTTCGGCGACACTGCTCACCAGTGGCTGTTCCTGTATCAACTGGAACAACTGCTCGCCGAACGCAAATCTGCCGATCCGGAAACCTCCTACACCGCCAAACTGTACGCCAGCGGCACCAAGCGCATTGCGCAGAAAGTGGGCGAAGAAGGCGTGGAAACTGCGCTGGCCGCGACGGTACATGACCGCTTTGAACTGACCAACGAGGCGTCTGACTTGATGTATCACCTGCTGGTGCTGTTGCAGGATCAGGAGTTGGACTTAACGACGGTGATTGAGAACCTGCGCAAACGGCATCAGTGAGTTACTGGGTAAGCGGATGCGATGTTGTTGTCGCATCCGGAGCCATAGCCCGATGCGCAAGCTTATCGGGCCGACTATTCTCTCTGCACACGTAAGCTGGATACATCGCATCCGGCAAAAAATGCGGGCAAGGTGTCACCACCCTGCCCATTTTCTTTAAAACCGAAAAGATTACTTCGCGTTGTAATTACGCAGAGCGTTACGCCCCAACACAATCCCCGCGCCTACCATGCCGCCCAGCAGCACCGCCAGAATCAAGGTAATTGCCTTTTTCGGGCTATCGCGACGAATAGGTAACGTCGGTTTCATCACATAACGGTAAGCATGAATATCAAGATCATCAACCTTTAAGTTTTCGATATCCAGAAGGTTTTGACGAGTCTGATAGTAGTTTGGCGAGAACACCAACGGACGGGTCGCCTCGTGCTTAATCATCGACTCCAGCGCTTCGCTACCCAAAAGGAATAACGTATCTTGCGTCACATCTTCAGTCTGCTGAACCTGTGGCTTTGTCACCTGCGCCTGATTCGCATACTGCAACGCTTCCTGAATTTGACGGATACGCAGATCTTTCTGTTCCTGCGCAACCACTTCCTGTGTTCTTAAAGAGTCCTGCAAGTTTTTCCGTCCCAGAGCAATGTTGTCCTTGAGATCCTTTTCTAGCTCTTGATTCACTTTATCGTCAACTTGCTGAATGTATTGGGCCAACTTCATTTGTGCGCCCTCTGCAGTTTGCCCAACATAAGAAACAGTCAATGGTAATTGCTGGTTCTTAACAGAAGGTTCGATGGTAAGTTTTTCTGGTTCTTCCTGATTATCCAGCGTTTCTGCTAATGCAGAGAAGGCAGAACTGAAGCGACCAATTAACGTCTCCTGCAAATCCGATACTTTCGGTGCAGCCTGACCATAGATAACATTCATGGCATTGTTATAGCCAGCAATTTGCCCCACATCGGGCTGAGTGATAATTGCTGTTGACGTCCATTTCTCCTTCGCTACTGCCAAATATCCAATAGCCAGGGCAATAGCCACAATGACGGAAATGATGATTGTCATCTTGCCACGCCACAACAGCACTAGTAAATCAATCAAATCAATCTGTTCCGGGTCATGGTTTTGCCCAGAAACATTATTATTTTCTACTCTCATCATTACCCTAACTGACGGAAATTTCCAAGTCCGCATAGTTTAGCGATAATCCTCATGAATGCTATAGGATAATTGATAAAAATAATGAATTATTACTCAAGTAACAAAAGACAATCAGGGCGAAAATCGCCCTGATAACAGGATGTTAGTCACTGCCAAAGAGATCGCGGGTGTAGACTTTATCTGCCACATCCTTAAGCTCTTCTGCCATACGGTTGGAGATAATGACGTCGGCTTGTTGTTTGAAGGTGGCGAGATCACGTTCCAGACGAGAGTTGAAGAAGGAGTCTTCTTTCATCACCGGTTCGTAGATAATCACTTCAACGCCTTTCGCCTTGATACGTTTCATAATCCCCTGAATGGAAGACGCGCGGAAGTTATCTGAACCGCTCTTCATAATCAGACGATAAATACCCACCACTTGCGGCTTGCGTGACAAAATGGCATCGGCAATAAAATCTTTACGCGTGCGGTTTGCATCGACAATTGCCGAGATCAGGTTATTCGGCACAGACTGGTAGTTCGCCAGTAACTGCTTGGTATCTTTCGGTAGACAATAACCACCATAGCCAAACGACGGATTGTTGTAATGGTTGCCAATACGCGGATCGAGACAAACACCTTCGATAATCTGACGAGTATTCAGACCTAAACTTTCTGCATAGCTATCCAGCTCGTTAAAGTATGCTACGCGCATCGCCAGATAGGTATTAGCAAACAGTTTAATCGCTTCTGCTTCGGTTGAATCGGTGAACAGGGTCGGGATATTTTGCTTAATCGCGCCCTCCTGTAATAACGCAGCAAAACGTTCTGCGCGTTCCGAACGCTCACCGATGACAATACGTGACGGATGAAGGTTATCGTAAAGAGCTTTACCTTCACGGAGGAATTCGGGGGAGAAAATAATATTTTCAGTACGATATTTCTTATGCATCGCTGCGGTAAAACCAACGGGAACCGTGGATTTGATGACCATAACCGCATAAGGATTTATCTCTACTACGTCTTTAATTACTGATTCTACACTGGATGTATTGAAATAATTAGTTTTAGGATCATAGTCGGTTGGAGTGGCGATGATGACATAATCAGCATCCCGGTAGGCTTCATTTTTATCTAGTGTGGCATCAAAGCGTATTTGATCTGATTTCAAAAACTGTTGAATTTCCTTATCAACAATAGGAGATATCCGATCATTCAGCATAGCAACGCGTGACGGTAAAATATCTAATGCCACAACCTCATGATTTTGTGCGATTAGAAGCCCGTTTGACAAGCCTACATAGCCAGTGCCGGAAATGGTGATTTTCATTTCATGCTCTCAGAATTAACTTAACTGTGAATCATGATGTTTTTAGCATCCTGATAAGAGTTAAAAGTTTTAACGCTACGTCGATAGCTGGTCAACGCAACGAAAAACAATTCAGATTTTCTTTATAAGAGTAGCTGATATTTATTAAGTTAATATTAAGCAGTGAAATTTAGTCTATAAGATAAATGGCAAAAAAAAGCCCGGTGCAATATACGCCGGGCCTCAATTTTATTGTTGGTTAAATCAGATTAATCCAGCCATTCAGTATGGAACACACCTTCTTTATCAATGCGCTTATAAGTATGCGCACCGAAATAGTCACGCTGTGCCTGGATCAGGTTTGCAGGCAGAACAGCGGCACGGTAGCTGTCATAATAGGCAACCGCAGCAGCGAAGGTAGGAACCGGGATACCGTTCTGTACTGCATAAGAGACGACATCGCGCAGCGCCTGCTGATAGTCATCGGCAATTTGCTTGAAGTACGGAGCCAGCAGCAGGTTAGCGATCTGCGGATTTTCGGCATAAGCATCGGTGATTTTCTGCAGGAACTGCGCACGGATGATGCAACCAGCACGGAAAATCTTCGCGATTTCGCCGTAGTTCAGATCCCAGTTGTACTCTTCAGACGCCGCACGCAGCTGAGAGAAGCCCTGAGCATAAGAAACGATTTTGCCCAGATACAGCGCACGACGAACTTTCTCGATAAACTCAGCTTTATCGCCTGCTGGCTGCGCTTGCGGACCAGAGAGAACTTTAGACGCGGCAACACGCTGATCTTTCAGAGACGAGATATAACGTGCAAACACAGACTCAGTAATCAGCGACAGCGGTTCGCCGAGATCCAGCGCACTCTGGCTGGTCCATTTACCGGTACCTTTGTTAGCCGCTTCATCCAGGATCACATCAACCAGGTAGTTACCGTCTTCATCTTTTTTGGTGAAGATATCTTTGGTGATGTCGATCAGGTAACTGCTCAGTTCACCGTTATTCCACTCGGTAAAGGTCTGCGCCAGTTCTTCGTTGGTGAGGTTCAGGCCACCTTTAAGCAGAGAATAGGCTTCAGCAATCAGTTGCATATCTCCGTATTCAATACCATTGTGAACCATCTTCACATAATGGCCTGCGCCATCGGCACCGATATAGGTAACGCAAGGCTCACCGTCTTCAGCCACTGCGGCGATTTTGGTCAGGATCGGCGCAACCAGTTCATAGGCTTCTTTCTGCCCACCCGGCATAATGGAAGGGCCTTTCAGCGCACCTTCTTCACCACCGGAAACACCGGTACCAATGAAGTTAAAGCCTTCGGCAGAAAGCTCGCGGTTACGACGAATGGTGTCCTGGAAGAAGGTATTACCACCATCAATGATGATGTCACCTTTATCGAGGTATGGCTTGAGAGAATCAATAGCAGCATCCGTGCCAGCACCTGCTTTCACCATTAACAGGATGCGACGAGGCGTTTCCAGAGATTCAACAAACTCTTTCACCGTATAGTAAGGAACCAGTTTCTTGCCTGGATTTTCGGCAATCACTTCTTCCGTCTTTTCACGGGAACGGTTGAAAATAGAGACGGTATAACCACGGCTTTCGATGTTGAGCGCAAGGTTACGTCCCATCACGGCCATACCGACGACGCCGATCTGTTGCTTTGACATTGTTTACTCCTGTCAGGGGTGGTCACGCGGGGTTACGCGGCTTGAAGAAGCTAAGATGGTAACCCAGCATGTATAGAATAAGATAGAAGAATAAACGGTGGTGTATCGCCCTATAACCACTTAGAAAAAGCCTTAGCTTTCAGTGGGTCAAATGGCCCCTCCTTTATCTCTAACATAAGGGCTTTTGGTGACAGGCATTTGACACTATGTATATCTCCTGGGGAAAATTCCACGACACTTATTCCCGTACCGTCTCCAACAACAAACTTTTTTTGGATCTCACCATTTTGCTCATACAAACAAACTTCTAATTGCCCTTGCATGACGACAAACATTTCCCACTGATGCGGTAACTCATGCCAATGGGGTTCAACATAGCTGTCGCGTACAAATGCAATAAGTAAACGTTGAACCTTCTCCTGATGAGATGCGTGCAATAAATAATGAGCGCGCAAACGTTCAGAATTTGCTGCAGTGCGAAAAAGTTCATCCAGAATATTGTCATCAACTAAACGCATTCTCCTGCCTCCAGTCGGACTTCGATAGTATGTGCCGCCGATTCAACCGAAAATTGAGACGTTAACAACACATTGGCGTTCTGACCTAACTGTTTTCTTAAAACTGAATCACTAAGAAGCAATTGTGCAGATTCAAACAGTTTATCATCTTCACCATTAACATGAATGAACCCAGCCCTGTGCTTATTAATTACATCCATTAGATCATTACCGCCATTCACACTCCCAAGGATCGGGATTGATTGAACCATATATCCTAGTAATTTTCCGGGGAAATTATGTGAAGAATGGCGAGACGAAAGGGAGAACAGGCCAACATCAACTTCAGATAAAATTAATTTAAACTCTTCCTGGTTCACTGAAGGTAGATGAGTGAAATTAGTTAAATTCCATTCTGCAGCAAGAGATTTAATCAGGTCAACTTCATCACCCTGCCCTATAAACAGGAAATGAGCATCATGATGACGCATCATATTACGCGCAAGGCGCATTAAGTTTGCCATATCCTGAGCATGCCCAATATTACCGCCATAGAAAAAAATGATTTTATCTTTTAGAGCGTATTTTTGACGAAGTGAATGATAATCATCGCCGGCAGACACAGGAGTCATTGAGGCCCAATTACGTAAAACTTCACACGGATAACCTTTATTG
Organism: Escherichia sp. 94.0001; assembly: GCF_013369155.2. NCBI lineage: Bacteria > Pseudomonadati > Pseudomonadota > Gammaproteobacteria > Enterobacterales > Enterobacteriaceae > Escherichia > Escherichia sp. 94.0001. Next base: position 59,427 of record NZ_JABWMS020000023.1, read on the forward strand.
GCCTGACGAAATATCTCAAGATTCTTATCAGACATTAACCCAATCCAGTCAGCCTGTTGATATGATTTTTTTTCAAAATACCTGAAATATTTTTCAATTGGCGAACCGGCTTTTATCATACCAGCATCAATGACCCACTGTGGGAACATATCCCTTAGGACCAGATAGCTTGGGCACTGGCATCGCTCTTTAATTTTTTTAACCAAGCCTCCCCAAAAAATAGAGGGGGAATAATAAACGATACCATCAAATGTATCATGTTGGATGAGATGCTTTAATGCGTGCCATGCACGAAAAGATAAAAGAGTTTCATTTATGGCACGTTTAGCCTTACCTATATCCTTTAAAGGTCCACTTTTGAAACGCCAAACCTTTATACCATCAGTCATGCTAACAGAATAGATTGCCTGTAATGTGTTGTCAGGCGTAATTACAGTTACATCATGGCCTCTGCTCAGCAATTCCAGGCCTAACTCATGAAACATTTTAGCCCCAACTCGTGTGCTATGGGGCAAATAATCATCAATGATTAATGCAAGTTTCATTAGTATTGTTTCCAGACAACCCGTTTAACGTAGTCAGTATATGAATGGATAATACGCACAACTTTATCTGAAACATTTGGCATACTATAGTCACTGACCTGACGAAGTAAGCGTACTTCTCCACGAGGCTGTGTTGCAATAATTTCTAATGCCTGTAACACACGGGCAGACTCAAGACCAACCATCATTACAGCCCCTTCTTCGAAGCCTTCAGGGCGTTCGTGCGCTTCTCGTATATTGAGCGCAGGGAAGTTCATAATGGAGGACTCCTCTGTAATAGTCCCGCTATCCGATAAAACAGCACGTGCATTTTTTTGCAGATGGTTGTAATCGTGAAATCCTAATGGCTTAAGTAGCAAGATATTTTTATGGAATTGAATACCGTTTTCGTTGATGCGGTTACGAGTGCGCGGATGAGTAGAAACAACTACCGGGATATCATATTTTTCAGCCACGGTATTAAGTATATTTGCCAGTTTCGCAAGCTGTTTAGGGGTATCAACATTTTCTTCTCTGTGGGCACTTACCACAAAGAAATTCCCAGGTGTTAAATTCAGGCGAGAAAGTACATCGGAACCATCAATCTGCGACATATAATGAGTGAGTACTTCAAACATTGGGCTACCGGTTTTAATAATCCTATCGGCTGGTACACCTTCAGCCAAAAGATATTCACGCGCGATATCACTATATGTCATATTGATATCAGCGGTGTGGTCAACTATTTTTCTGTTAGTTTCTTCCGGTACGCGTTGATCAAAACAACGATTCCCAGCCTCCATATGGAAAATCGGAATTCTTCGACGCTTTGCTGGTATTGCTGAAATACAGGAGTTAGTATCGCCAAGAACTAACATGGCTTCTGGTTTTTCCTGTTCAAAGACCTCATCAACTTTAATGATAACTTGTCCAATAGTCTCTGCTGCATTTTTACCTGCGGCATTAAGAAAATAATCAGGTTTGCGAACACCCAAATCCTTAAAAAAAACCTCATTCAATTCATAATCGTAATTTTGCCCAGTATGAACAATAAGGTGATCACAATATTCATCTAATTTTGCAAGGACACGCGAGAGTCGAATAATTTCTGGACGAGTCCCAACAACCGACATGACTTTCAATTTTTTCACGATAAAACTCTCGCTATAGTATCTGGTTCAGAACGATTAAATATTTCATTTGCCCAAAGCATAACAACTAGCTCATCCGAGCCATTATTAGTAATGTCATGCGTCCATCCCGGAACTGTTTCAACAATTTTAAAATCATCTGATGAAACATTAAGTTCATATCGTTCACCCGTGACAATATTTTCAAATTTGAAACAAGCACTTCCTCGGATGATAATAAATTTCTCATTTTTGGAATGATGATAATGCCCCCCCCGAGTAATTCCTGGATGCGCAGTAAAAAACGAAAACTGGCCCGCGTTTTTCGTTTTCAATACTTCACAGAATACCCCTCTGTCATCACTATAAGAAGGAACCGTATACGCAAACTGTTCAGGAGAAAGGTAACTTAACCATGTTGAGTACAATGCTCGAGTGAATCCATTACCTACATCTTCGATGATTAATGTTTGGCGACTTTCTTTAAATCGATAAATTAATTGTGCCACCTCACCAACAGTAACAGAATAAATTGGACCAAATGTCCTGTAACCAGTTTCGTTCGCTCCTTCTAATAGCTTTAATATGTCAGAACAAAAGTCATCTATATACACCAAATTTACAACTGCTGAAGGATCATTAATTGTAATAGCTTCATCATTTGCAATGCGATGGCAGAATGTTGCTATAAAGGAGTTATAATTTGGTTGACACCACTTACCGAATACATTCGGCAAGCGATAGATATAATATTTAGCGTTTGTCGTTTCCCCATACTGCTGAATGATTTTTTCCGCAGCTGCTTTACTCTTTCCATAAGCGTTATCACATTCAGCTTGGATGGAAGAACTAAGCATGATAGGAGTATCTTTATTATTTTTTTTCAGAATATCAACAATCTGTTGAGTTAGATCGCAATTCCCCTCTTCAAACTCACTCTCCTTCACAGGACGATTTACTCCAGCAAGATGAAAAATGAAATCTGCCTGCTTAAGTCCCTGCTCTAAATCCGTCAAAGAAGAGTTACGATCTATCGCAATAAGTTCGTTATATCCAGCTTCCTTAAGGCGGAAAACCAAATTTCGACCGATAAACCCTGCAGCGCCAGTAACTAAAATTTTCATATTATGAATCCAACTCATAATCTTCACCAGAACGAAGTGCCCGGATAAAAGGAAGTTTTAGCAGTAATTCTTTCATTCCCTCAACATCTAATCTCTCAGTATTATGAGAATTATAATCTTCCACTTCCGAGATACGACGGTCACCATGTTCCACATATTTTCCATAGTTCAAATCGCGGAGATCTGGTGGAACACGATAATAATCACCCATATCTTCCGCTGCAATCATTTCCTCTCGGCTCAATAACGCTTCGTAAAGTTTTTCCCCGTGTCGAGTTCCAATAATATTGATTGGATGCTCATGGGCATTTAGCAATTCCTTAAGTGCAATGGCTAATGTTTGAATTGTTGCCGCAGGTGCTTTCTGAACGAAAATGTCACCATTATTTCCATGCTCGAAAGCATAAAGGACCAGATCGACAGCATCCTCAAGCGTCATCATGAAACGAGTCATATTGGGATCGGTTATGGTCAATGGTTTACCAGCTTTGATTAGATCAACAAATAATGGGATGACCGATCCACGTGAAGCCATTACATTTCCATAACGAGTTCCACAGATAACTGTTTTTGAACTGTCAAGATTACGTGATTTTGCAACAATAACTTTTTCCATCATTGCCTTAGATATGCCCATTGCATTGATAGGATAAACGGCTTTATCGGTACTCAAGCACACCACGCGTTTAATCCCATTCGCTATAGCAGCCTCCAGAACATTTTCCGTACCCAGAACATTTGTCTTAACCGCCTCCATAGGGTGAAATTCACATGAAGGAACTTGTTTAAGGGCTGCTGCATGATACAGAAAATCGGCACCACGCGTTGCATTTAGAACGGAATTATAGTCTCGCACATCACCTATATAAAATTTTAATTTTGAGTTATTATATTTTTTCCGCATATCATCTTGTTTTTTTTCATCCCTGCTAAATATTCGTATTTCAGCAATATCTGTATCTAGAAAACGCTTAAGTACGGCATTACCAAAAGAACCAGTGCCACCAGTGATAACGAGTGTTTTATTCTTAAACATATTTTCACCTTTTACAGATATTTTTTATAGTCGTAATATGAACTTTTCATATAGCCATATTTTGTTTTAGAAGCAACTTTCGCCAAAGTTGCGCTTTCTTCATGATGGACAATAGCATCAGGCTCATAGAAAATCTTCCCATTTACTTCCATTAATTGGCCAGCCAAATATGCTTCCTCACCATATAAA
>NZ_JABWMS020000237.1:0-488 GCF_013369155.2 Escherichia sp. 94.0001
GCCAGGCCGTTGAAGCCATTTCTCATATCGGTGATACCGGCAACCAGCCAAATTTTTGTCCCGGAAGGTAACGGGATCATCGCTTCAGTTCCTGTATCAGCAGAGTCAGGAGCTTTTCGCTGACATTGCCATTGAAGCGGAGCGTCCCGTGCCGGAACGTTACCTCACAGCTGATACTGAGGGTTTTCGGGTCCTCTGCGAGCGATTCTGGCTGTTCGGCAGCTGCATCGAGAGTCACAGGAAGTAGCTGGGGGCTCTCTGAAGAAGGTAATAGCAGCTTTCCCTCGCGCCATTGTTGTCGCCATTTGAACAACAGATTGGCGTTAATGCCATTTTCAAGAGCAAGTTTTGAGATGGATATCCCGGGTTCACAGGAGGCAGCAACGAGCTGCTGTTTAAATTCGGGAGGATAATTAGGGCAGCCTTTTCGCCTGCCGGGAGTCACATTTTTCTGCATATCTGACACTTTGGTTCCCACTACTTATTTG
>NZ_JABWMS020000238.1:0-474 GCF_013369155.2 Escherichia sp. 94.0001
GAAAAAGATAGCTTTGTAATTGTTGTAGATAACTGTTCTAATGAGCAAGAACTAAAAAAGTTAAATGATATTGAGAGTAAATATAACGAGAAGGTCAGATTAATTAAAAGTGATGTGAATTTGGGATATTTTGGCGGATTGAATCTTGGCCTAAAAGGACTACCAAGAAATCATCCAATAGTTGTTGGGAATAATGATTTGGTTTATGAGAGTAATTTTACGCAAATAATATCACAGACTACATATCCGGACGATGCTTTAGTTATTGCTCCAAATGTGATTACAAAGGATGGTTATCACCAGAACCCACACTGCCGTAAGCGAGTAAGTAAGTTTAGGAAATTTTTGTATGATATATATTTTTCAAATTATATCGCTGCTTTAGTTTTAACGTGGGGAAGCAGGTTTTTAAATTATTTGAAAGGTGGAAGAAATAATTCCTTTGATCAGGGTAGAGGTTATATACATATGGGT
>NZ_JABWMS020000239.1:0-467 GCF_013369155.2 Escherichia sp. 94.0001
AGACAGAATCAGCGATTCTGGCGCACGCCCGGCGATGTGCGCCAGCGGAGTCGTGTGGCTTCGTGGTGAGAACGCCGGAAGGGGAAAGATATTTTCCCAGCGTGAATATCTCCGGTGAGCCGGAGGCGTATTTCCGGATGTCGCCGGATGACTGGCTGCAGGCAACACTGCACGGTGAGATTGTGGCACTGGTCCACAGTCACCCCGGTGGTCTGCCCTGTCTGAGTGAAGCCGACCGGCGGCTGCAGGTGCATAGTGATTTGCCGTGGTGGCTGGTCTGCCGGGGGACGATTTATAAATACCGCTGTGTGCCGCATCTTACCGGACGGCGCTTTGAGCACGGGGTGACGGACTGTTATACGCTGTTCCGGGATGCTTACCATCTTGCGGGGATTGAGATGCCTGATTTTACTCGCGAGGATGACTGGTGGCGTAACGGTCAGAATCTCTATCTGGATAATCTGGAG
>NZ_JABWMS020000240.1:0-467 GCF_013369155.2 Escherichia sp. 94.0001
AACCTTCCGCATCATCGCTCGCCCGACCGACAGCCTCCACGAATGCCGATTTGCCGACGGTGTTCACACTGCGAACGTAAAAATAATAATCATGACCCGGCTTAATATTGATACTGGCGGCTATCCAGTACAGCGCCGTGCCAAGATAGCGCGCGCTGGTTTCAACCTGCCTGATATCGGTAATCCGCGTTTCCGAGAACCAGAACTCAAACTGTACCGTCGGATCATAAACCGCAAGATGCGGCGTGGCAGTTATCTGAAAATAGCCCGGCGTCAGCTCAATCTGTGACGGCGCTGCCGGTGCGGCAATCCGGAACGATACCGATGCCGGATCGCCCTGCTGTCCCCACGCATTTACCGCCCGGACTGTCAGCCTGTAGTTCCCCAGCGCCAGCTGCCTGAAGCGGTATGCGGTTTCCGCCGTCCGGGCCGTGCTGACCAGCCGCTCACTGCCGTCATCCGCTGCC
>NZ_JABWMS020000241.1:0-467 GCF_013369155.2 Escherichia sp. 94.0001
CGTGTGGCCGGGAAAAACCGTTACCCCATTGATGTGGTGAAAATCCCGATGGCGGTGCCACTGACCACGGCGTTTAAACAGAATATTGAACGGATACGGCGTGAGCGTCTTCCGAAAGAGCTGGGCTATGCGCTGCAGCATCAACTGAGAATGGTAATAAAGCGATGAAACATACTGAACTCCGTGCAGCCGTACTGGATGCACTGGAGAAGCATGACACCGGGGCGACGCTTTTTGATGGTCGCCCCGCTGTTTTTGATGAGGCGGATTTTCCGGCAGTTGCCGTTTATCTCACCGGCGCTGAATACACGGGCGAAGAGCTGGACAGCGATACCTGGCAGGCGGAGCTGCATATTGAAGTTTTCCTGCCTGCTCAGGTACCGGATTCAGAGCTGGATGCGTGGATGGAGTCCCGGATTTATCCGGTGATGAGCGATATCCCGGCACTGTCAGATTTGATCACCAGT
>NZ_JABWMS020000242.1:0-454 GCF_013369155.2 Escherichia sp. 94.0001
GTGACTGGCCGTGACAGGGAAACCCGCGAATGGCTGGGCTGGGGCCATGCCTGGGTGCATGAAACCGCGGTGGTCAGACGGAAGAGTGAGGCATCCCGGTTTCAGGATTTTGTGGCCTGTGGAGACATGACGATTGTCCGTCGGGTCGGGGATGACACGGCGGAAGTGGCGGAGTATGTGCGTCGTATTCATGAGGCTGAGTTACTGGATCATATCGGTATTGACCCGTCAGGTGTGGGGCAGATTCTGGATTCACTGGCGGAAGCCGGGATCCCCGATGAGAGTGTGGTGGGGATAAGCCAGGGCTGGAAGCTGGGCGGGGCCATCAAAACCACCGAGCGCAAACTGGCTGAGGGAGTGCTGGTGCATGGTGGTCAGCCACTGATGGCCTGGTGCGTTGGCAATGCCCGGGTGGAGCCTAAAGGTAACGCCATTCTTATCACCAAACAGGCCA
>NZ_JABWMS020000243.1:0-428 GCF_013369155.2 Escherichia sp. 94.0001
AAGATTCTCAACCGGGTACGCTGAATGATTTTCTCGGTGCCATGTCGGAGGATGATGCCCGGCCGGAGGCACTGCGTCGTTTTGAACTGATGGTGGAAGAAGCAGCGCGTCACGCCGGGGAGGCGAAGAAGAATGCCGGAGAGGCGGAGACATCAGCGAGGAATGCCGGCATATCAGCCAGTCAGGCAGAAGAGAACGCTGCAAATGCTGACACTTCAGCAGGGGATGCATCGGAGTCAGCCCGGCAGGCGGCAGAAAGTGCAGCCGCTGCAAAGCAGTCAGAGGAGGCGTCCTCGTCCTCGGCCTCTGCGGCCGCTCAAAAAGCCAGTGAGTCATCACAAAGTGCAACAGATGCTGAGTTGTCAAAAAAGATGGCAGAAAGTGCAGCCGGTAATGCAGCCAGGGATGCAACGACCGCAACAGAAAAA
>NZ_JABWMS020000024.1:0-58407 GCF_013369155.2 Escherichia sp. 94.0001
TAGTTATGGAGTATTTATGAGTAAGGAATATATGAACGATGGTTCATTAAGTGAAAAATGGAAATATCGCTTTAGTTTTTATGATCAACATGGCTTTCCTGGATTCTGGGGGGCAACACCAGAATATAAAGCAGCATTTAAAACATTAAAAGTAAGACAACGATTAACTATTCAAATGAATTTCATTGCTTTCTTCTGTTCCTGGATCTATTTATTTGTTCTGGGATTATGGAAAAAAGCAATTATAGTTCTATTACTTGGCATTCTATCTTTATTTGTTGGTGCACTAATTGGCGTTAACATTCTGGGAATTGCCGTAGCAGCCTATGTTGCTGTTAACACGAACAAATGGTTTTATGAGAAAGAGGTAAAAGGGTTAAATACCTGGAGCCTTTGAATAACAGGTGGCTTAGCCAGGCTAAGCCACCGCTCTCGTTTTTTACAACCAGTTCTTCCGCTTAAAGTACAAATACGGTGCCAGGCCCGCGAGGATCATAAAGATAATCGCGCCTGGGTAGCCGAAACTCCACTTCAGTTCAGGCATAAACTCAAAGTTCATGCCATAGCTGGAAGCAACCAGCGTCGGCGGCAGGAACACGACGGATACCACCGAGAAGATTTTGATGATGCGGTTCTGCTCGATGTTGATAAAGCCCATCGCCGCCTGCATCAGGAAGTTCACCTTCTGGAACAGGGATTCGTTATGCGGCAGCAGGGATTCGATATCTCGCAGGATTTCACGCGCCTGCTCCAGTTGCCCACCCGGTAAGCGTGCTTTACGTACCAGGAAGTTGAGCGCGCGCTGGGTATCCATCAGACACAGGCGAACTTTCCAGCCGATATCTTCCAGTTCCGCCAGCGTGGAGAGCGCCTCGTCGTACTCATCGCCCTGATGCCCTTCCATAATTACCCGGCTCAACTGCTCCAGGTCGCTGTAGATATTTTCAATTTCATCTGCCAACTGTTCGATTTTGGTTTCGAACAGATCCAGCAGCAGCTCGTAGGCGTTACCGTCCACCATTGACTGGCTACGGGCACGCATACGATACAGACGAAAAGCGGGCAGTTCACGCTCACGCAGAGTAAACAGACGACCATCACGGATGGTAAATGCCACAGTGGAGTTACCGGCGTGATCTTCCGCATCTTCAAAGAAGAAGAAGGAGTGAATATGCAGGCCGTCATCGTCTTCAAAGAAACGTGCCGATGCTTCGATGTCTTCCAGTTCCGGGCGGGTTGCCAGGCTCTGGCCAAGTTCAGATTGTACGCGCAGTCGCTCGTCGTCGTCCGGTTCGACAAGATCAATCCATACTGCATTTACAAGGGGTTGTGACTCTTCGACTTCCAGCCGGGTCAGTCGGTTATTTTCCAGTTGAAATGCGCTCAGCATGACCGGGACTCCCAATGCTTAAAATATCGGACAGTTCGGTGGGCACACAGAAACAAATTGGGTTTCAGACCATTAAACAGCCTGACTCAGCGCGACGGGAAAAATTGAGGTCGCTGACAACCGCTAAGGCTATCAGCAAAAAGGGATAGCCTTAGGAGTTGATCCTGGATGACAGGATAATGAGCCAGTATCTACTGGGTGTGTCCAAGGCGAATGTCCTCTTAGAGTGATCGTGCGCGCATGTTACGCCAGCAAAATTTTGCCGTCAACACGCAACGGAACACCACAGAACAATAGTTGAACTTCGCGCTTTTTGGTACTCGTCAAGGTCGTTAACAGGATAAAAAAATCACACATCCAGGACCTATAATGGCGCATCGGCTACTCATTGGTAAAGGAATGATCACCTTGAATCTCAAACGGATTTTACCCGCCCTCGTCTTACTCCCCTTATTTGCTGGTGCTGCTGATGACTGCACACTCTCTGATCCGACACTGACCGTGCAGGCATATACCGTTAATCCTCACACCGAACGGGTGAAAATGTACTGGAAAAAAGCCAATGGAGAAGCGTGGGGAACGTTACATTCGCTGCTAGCTGATGTTAATAGTCAGGATCAGGTTCAGATGGTGATGAACGGCGGCATCTATGATGAAAACTATGCGCCACTCGGTTTGTACATCGAAAACGGTCAGCAGAAAGTGGCGTTAAATCTCGCTTCAGGTGAAGGGAATTTCTTTATCCGTCCTGGCGGTGTGTTTTATGTCGCGGGAGATAAAGTCGGCATCGTTCGTCTGGATGCCTTTAAAACCAGTAAAGAGATTCAGTTTGCGGTGCAGTCAGGGCCAATGTTGATGGAAAACGGCGTCATTAATCCGCGTATTCATCCCAACGTCGCCTCACGCAAAATTCGTAATGGTGTTGGGATTAATAAACAAGGGAACGCCGTGTTTTTGTTGAGCCAGCAGGTGACAAATTTTTATGATTTTGCCTGTTATGCCAAAGCGAAACTGAACGTTGAGCAACTGCTTTATCTTGATGGCACGATTTCACATATGTATGTGAAAGGCGGGGCAATCCCGTGGCAACGCTATCCTTTTGTTACCATGATTTCCGTCGAGCGGAAAGGTTAGAACAACCGTTTTGTATCACTGAATATGGTGCAGATGCCGGATGCGGCATAAACGCCTTATCCGGCCTACATGACGTTGCAATTTATTGAATCTACATGATTTTATAGGCCGAATATGGTGCGCAGCACCGCATCCGGCAACGTTATACCGTCTCCAGCCGGGCGTAAGCCGCCACCAGCCATTTAATACCCTGGCCCTGGAACGCCACCTGCAAACGGCTATGCTCGCCGCTGCCTTCCATATTGACGATAGTGCCTTCACCAAACTTAGCGTGGCGTACGCGCTGGCCGAGTTTGTAGCCGCTGTCGTTCTCGACCATCGGCGTACCCATCCGCTGATGGCTGACAGGACGGCTTACCGTAGCGCGCAAGCGCACCTCTTCCACACACTCTTCCGGCAGCTCGCCAATAAAGCGCGACGGGCGATGGTAAACTTCTTTGCCATACAGACGGCGGGTTTCCGCATAGGTCAGCGTCAGTTTCTGCATCGCGCGGGTTACGCCAACGTAGGCCAGACGGCGTTCTTCTTCCAGACGCCCGCCTTCATCCAGCGACATCTGGCTTGGGAACATGCCCTCTTCCATACCAACGATAAACACCTGCGGGAACTCCAGACCTTTCGCCGAGTGTAGCGTCATCAACTGCACCGCATCCTGCCAGGTATCCGCCTGCCCCTCGCCCGCTTCCAGTGCCGCATGGGAGAGGAACGCCTGCAGCGGCATTAAATCTTCGTCTTCTTCGTTGTAGCTGAACTGGCGCGTTGCCGTCACCAGTTCCTCTAAGTTTTCGATACGCGTCTGGCCTTTTTCGCCCTTCTCCTGCTCGTACATGGTGCGCAGGCCGGAGTCTTTAATGACCCGGTCAGTCTGTACATGCAGCGGCATATCGACAGTTTCCTGCGCTAAGGCGTCGATCAGTTCCATAAACCGCTGCAAGGCGCTGGCTGCTCGCCCGGCGAGCGCTTTTTCCTGCAACAGTTCACGGCACGCTTGCCAGAGGGTTAACTGGCGATCGCGCGATGCCTGACGCACCACGTCCAGCGTCCGGTCACCAATACCCCGCGTTGGCGTATTGACCACACGCTCAAAGGCCGCGTCGTCGTTACGGTTGGCAATCAGGCGCAGATACGAGAGCGCATCTTTGATTTCCTGGCGTTCGAAGAAGCGCATCCCGCCATAAATACGGTACGGCATACTGGCTTGTAATAACGCCTCTTCCAGTACACGCGACTGGGCGTTGCTGCGGTAGAGAATGGCGCACTCGGCGAGCGCTCCGCCGTTATCCTGCCAGGTTTTGATGCGGTTAACGACAAAACGCGCTTCGTCGAGTTCGTTAAAAGCGCAATAGAGGGAAATCGGCTCACCGTCCGCGCCATCGGTCCACAACTTTTTACCCAGACGCCCGTTATTGTTTTCAATCAGGGCGTTAGCGGCGCTCAGAATATTGCTGGTAGAGCGGTAGTTCTGCTCCAGACGGATAGTTTCAGCACCGGGGAAATCATTGAGGAAACGCTGAATATTCTCTACCTGCGCCCCACGCCAGCCGTAGATTGACTGGTCGTCATCGCCAACGATCATCACTTTGCCAGTATCGCCCGCCAGCAGGCGGATCCACGCGTACTGAATGTTGTTGGTATCCTGGAATTCGTCTACCAGGATATTGGTAAAACGTTCGCGGTAGTGTTGCAGGATATGCGGCTTGTTAAGCCACAGTTCGTGGGCGCGTAGCAGTAGTTCAGCGAAGTCTACCAGGCCCGCGCGGTCGCACGCTTCCTGATACGCCTGGTACACCTTCTGCCAGGTCTGCTCCACCGGATTACCGTAGCTTTGAATATGATGCGGACGCAGCCCTTCATCTTTCTGGCTGTTGATGTACCACATTGCCTGGCGCGGCGGCCACTGCTTCTCGTCGAGGTTCATGGCTTTGATCAGACGCTTAAGCAGGCGCAGCTGGTCTTCGCTGTCGAGGATCTGGAAATCCTGCGGCAGGTTGGCGTCCATATGGTGCGCACGCAGCAGACGGTGTGCCAGCCCGTGGAAAGTGCCGACCCACATACCGCCCTGGCTGGTGCCCATCAGTTGCCCGATACGATGGCGCATTTCTGCCGCCGCTTTGTTGGTAAATGTCACCGCCATAATCGAGTACGGCGAGCAGTTTTCCACGCTCATCAGCCAGGCGATACGATGCACCAGTACGCGCGTCTTACCACTGCCCGCGCCCGCCAGCACCAGAAGGTTGCTGCGTGGCGCGGCCACCGCTTCGCGCTGTTTGTCATTAAGGCTGTCGAGCAGGTAAGAAACGTCCATTGGCACCGCCGCGTAAAAATAGGTTGGGCGGAGAAGCGCAACGCCCTCCGCCAAAAAGCTGGGTATATATACAGATTTGCTGATTATATCAGCGAGGTCAGAGATGCCAACCGGGAAATTTCCAGATGCGGGAGTAAACGGCTGTCCCAGGTTTGCATCAGATCGCCATTTTCCGGTCTGATCCAACAGGCCTGCATTCCGCTGCGAATTGCCCCACCCACGTCAGTGGTGAGATCGTCCCCGACATGTAAGATCTCACCGATCGGCACGTTGAGTTTTTCCGCCGCCAGGAAGTACATATCGCTGAACGGTTTCGAGCGCCCGTGCGGACCAGCGCGCAGCACAAACTCAAAATAATCCCCCAAACCAAACAGCTCCGGCTGGGCGTTACCGTTGGTGATCGCCACCAGCGGCCATTTCTTCGCCAGCTGTTTTAAGGTGTCGTGCGTTTGCTGCGGAACGTCGATCCGGCTACGCCATTTGGCAAAGTTGATCATTGCCGCGTGTGCGCCTGCACTGGCTTCTTCTGCGCTCAGCCCGGCGTCGAGCATCGCTTGTTCTATTGAGCGAAAACGCCAGCGCGTCACATCATGATAAATCTCGGGTTCCGCTTCCCGTACCGCCTGACGCAGACGTTGCAGATCTTCATTCTGGAAGCTGCGCAGCGCCGGATGGTAATTTTGCACAAAGGTAAGCGCCTCCTGCTCAGTGCGCAAAATCACCGGACGGTTATCGTAAAGGGTATCATCCAGGTCAAAGGTGAGCGCCGAGATGCGCCCCAAAGGCCGGTAAAAACGCATTATTTCCCCCGTTTGGCGCGTGGATGCGCCGCATCGTACACCGAGGCAAGGTGTTGAAAATCAAGATGAGTATAGATTTGCGTGGTAGAAAGGTTGGCATGACCCAGCAGCTCCTGTACACCACGAAGATCACCGCTCGACTCCAGCATATGCGTAGCGAACGAGTGACGTAATTTATGCGGGTGAACGTGATTATTCAGCCCTTGTTTTATGCCCCATTCGGCAAAGCGTTTCTGCACATTACGCGCGGAGATACGCTTGCCCAGTTTCGACAGAAAAAGCGCGTCGTCTTCGCTACCAAACAGGTCGCGCAAATCAAGCCAGTGCTCAATCCACGCCACGGCGTTGCGACCAATCGGCAGGCGGCGCTCTTTGCTGCCTTTCCCCATCACCCACACTTCGCCGGACTCCAGGTCGAGGTGTTTGATATCGAGCCCCACCAGTTCGGAAAGACGCAGACCCGCACCGTACATTACTTCCAGCATTGCCCGATCGCGCACGGCGAGGGGATCGTTGATATCAATATCCAGCAGCCGATTTATATCATCGACGTCGATATTTTTCGGCAGATGACGCGGCGCTTTCGGTGCCGAAACACCTTTCGCCGGGTTGGCTTTAAGTTCGTTCTGGCTGACCAACCAGTCAAAAAAGCTACGTAGCGCAGAGAGGCGTAATGCGAGGCTTGCCGCGCCCAGCCCTTTACGGCGACTGCGTACAGCGAAATTGCGCACCATCGCCGCATCACATTGCTGCCAGCTTTGCAGGCCGTTTTCGCTGGCAAAATTGATGATCGCCTCAAGTTGGCGCTGGTAGTTAAGCAGGGTTATCGGGCTAAGCTGACGCTCCACGCTCAGATAACGTAGGTAGCGTTCTACATCGGTGTGTAAATCGGTCATACGCGTTCAATCCAACGCTCCAGAAGCTCCGGCAACATCAGCGCAATTTCATGAAGTAACTGCGTTCCCTGCCCTTGTTGATAGTGACTGGCATCGCGGCTGGTGAACAGCACGACACCCAAATCAGCATCATTCCCCAGCATCGACATCGCCACCGATCCTACCGCTTTCGCTTCCGGTAGCACCACCAGCAGCTCCGGTCCGTTAAGCGGCCCAAGATAGTGCTGTTCCTGCCCCAGACGCTGAATACGCAGCGGTTCGAAAGACTGACGGCTTAATGCGAGATGAGTGTGGTTCGACGGCGCACCTAAGCGCCAGCGATCCGGAAACAGGCGCAGACTCGCACCTGCCAGGCCGAGATCGCGCGCCCAGCGGTGAAAACGCATCAGCATATCGTCGAGACTGCTGGCGGCGGTGAGACTACGCTGCAGGTAAAGTAAGCGATAGAACAAGCCTTCGTTGGCGATAGCCTGTTCCATCAACAGCGCCATGTTCTCTTCCAGAACATGAATATGATGACGTGCGCGGGCCATGTGCCACTCGACCAACGAAACGGTGCCGCGTACCGGATGCGGCACACGTATCGCTTCTACTGCGCGCGCATTGCGGATAAAAAATTCAGGATTTTTAATCAGATAATCGACAACCGCCCGGTCATCTAGCTCCGTGAGTGTTTCCTGTAGTTCTTCCCCTGGTTGCTTCATAGATGAATAAATCCGTCGTAGACATGTACCGCCGGCCCCGTCATATATAACGGGTGACCCGGACCTTTCCAGGCGATATCAAGACGACCGCCGGGGAGTTCCACGCGTACTTCTTCGGCCAGCAAACCTTGCTGAATCCCTACCGCCACCGCCGCACACGCGCCGCTGCCGCAGGCCTGGGTTTCTCCTGCCCCACGCTCATAAACGCGTAAACGAATATGCTCGCGCTTAACCACTTGCATAAAACCGATATTAGCGCGCTCCGGAAAACGTTCGTGGCTTTCCAGAACAGGACCAAGCGTTTCTACCGCCGCAGTATCGACATCATCAACCTGAATCACGCAGTGCGGATTTCCCATCGACACCACGCCGCATAAGATTGTCTGCTCGGCGGCGCGCATAATATAGGTCTTTTCCGCTTTGTTAGCGCGAAATGGCACGGCAGAAGGTTCGAAGTTGGGTTCGCCCATATTGACGCGCACCAGATCGTCATCGGTGACGGTCAGAACCATCCGCCCGTTGGCAGTGCTGACGCGGATATCGCGCTTATTGGTCAGCCCTTTCAGGCGCACAAAGCGGGCAAAGCAGCGCGCGCCGTTGCCGCACTGCGCCACTTCACTGCCATCAGCATTGAAAATGCGATAGTGAAAATCCAGTTCCGGATCATACGGTGGCTCAACCACCAGCAGTTGGTCAAACCCTATCCCCAGGTGCCGATCCGCCAGACGACGAATCAGTTCTGGTGAAAAAAAGACATTCTGCGTTACCGCGTCGACGACCATAAAATCGTTGCCAAGGCCATGCATTTTCGAGAACTGCATCATTTACTCCAATCACGCGGGTACAGAAACTGACTTTTAGTAATTCACCTGGGATGGACCATCGCCAGTGGCGCGATCGTTTTTATCCGGCACCGTGGATTGCGTTTGCGTCTCTACCGGTTTGGTCGGTGGCGGTGCGTTTTTATCTGCAGGCGGGAAATAGAGCGGACCTTTCAGACCGCAGCCCGTCAGGCTGAAGAGAGTAAGTAATACAGTGAGTGCCTTAAACACGTTTTTCATTATGGATTGCCTGTAAAGTTCATCGCTTTCTGCTTTCTATCATCGCAGGAGAAGACGTAAAAGCAAGCGTTTAGCGACTCTTTATGAAGTCTGAAAAATGAGGAATTGCTGCGAGTATAACGCTTACACGTGGTGATTTATGTTTTGCTGGTAGTTTCGTGATCGGCACCTCGCGCCAGGATGGCTTTATGCACTATCGCAATGTGGTTTGTTTGTTGTCTTGTTCGTTATTCTTATCCCCGGCATGGGGATGTCGGCTTTCCGCGCCTGAACATAATATTTACCAGAAACAGGGAAAAGGCGTGGTGTACCTGCGCCCTTATAAAGAAACAAATCTTTCTCTACCTGACGTGAATTACAAGAGTTTGCGTCGTTTACCTAATTTATTAATAGACGCAACAACACAAGATGAATGGAATAAAGAACCACCTCTGACTGATCTAACAACTGACAACCTCTATGAGGGCGCACAAGCCTGGTATCCCCATTACTCCTGGCATAGCGATGGTCGCTATATCCTCTACGCGGGTGAAGTAGTGCAAAATCCTCACGACGCACCACCCGTCGATATCGCCTCATTCAAGGCATGGGGAGATTTTGCCGCGGATAAACACAGTCTCTATTTTGAAGGCAAGCGCACCGATAACAATGGCGGGGGAAATAGCTTAGATATCAAAACACTGCATCAGGTGGAATTCCGGCCTCCCTGGGATCCTGACTTACTGGGGCTGATATTACGTGACGCTAATTTCTTGTATATCAATGGGCATCGCCTCGCAGATCCCGATAGTTTCCGTGTGCTGGCACAAAAGTCATGGGATCAGCGAGGAAAGTTTTCTACCGCGTTTAATCCCTGTGTGGCTATGCCATTTGGCCCCTGGGATACCCTGGCTCGTACACGCACCAAAATCCTGATCAACGGCGAACAGCTTGATGCCGACCCGGACACCTTTTCCGTCGTGCGCTGGATGCCCGGCTCACTCTTGACCTGGCGTGATAAAAACGGGCTACAGCGTAAAGTCCTCGACAAGGAAAATCTGGCGTGGGATGAAGATTTAACAAAGCACTGTCTGGATTTTTCTCTGCTGGAAAAGAAAGTGTTCTGGCGTAAAGGGCCTGCTTGTAAACAGGAAGAAGTACCGGGGCTCGATCCTGAACAGTTCCACCCCATCAGTGATGCTGTCGCCCAGTATCAGGATTCGCTTTATACCATCATCGAAACAGAGTCTGGTGACCGCAAGCTGGAGATCGTAAAACTTGATGATCCCAATCTTATTATCAACAAACGTTTCAACGCCGGGAAACGCCATGGCTATTTACTTACGCGTGCCGAAGGGTGGCCAAACCATTCCGGTTTACACGTGTTTGAATCTGACGGACCGCTGATCTTACTGGATAACCACTCTCCGGATGAACGCGAAGCCCATCTTGATGACCATCCCTTTTTGCGCAGATGGTATGCCCGCGATAACCGCTACGTTTACAGCTTTGATGGCGCGCAGCTCTGGCGATACCGCACCGCGGATCCGAAACAAGTTCGCTTAATCTGGAAGGAACAACATTCGGGATATGGCTATGGCGTAAATTACAAAACGGGATATCTGGACGGAAAAATTACCGATGACGGCGAATTTATTCCTGCCCCGCGCAATGAGGCGACAAAATGAAAGGTCAAATAATCACAGTTGCACTCATCCTGTTGGGGCACACATTTCTGACACCTGCTGTACAGGCCATAGGGTTCGACTATTACAATGATCACGGTGTTATGTCTTACGGTAAAGGTTATGGGGAGGATGAGAAAATTATTGCCCAATTTCCGAAGATGAACAGAGCCGATTTGCGCCTTGTGACAAATATATCCGGGAAGCGGGAGTTAGTGGAAGGCTATATACCCACCGATGAAATAAGCATAAAAAATGAGGAATACCACTGGGTGACAGACGGCCACGTTATTCTCTGGCGTGGCAAAATCGTTAGCAATCCACCGGGAACACCCACTGTCGATATTGCCAGCTTTCAGGCTATGGGCCGCTTCGCGGTCGATAAATATAGCCTCTATTTTGACGGACAGCGCACCGAAAGTAATAGCGGCGCGTCACGTGTTGATCTGGCGACACTAAAAGCTATCGAAGGTAACTCTACCACGCTGGTGGATAGTAAAAATCTCTACTTGTCCGGTCGACGTCAGGGGAGCAGCAGTAATGTTACTGTATTAGAAAAAAGATGGTGGGGTATTAATCCACGTCTTATGAGTGCAAACAGAAATTTGTATTCCAATGATCTGCTTATCCGCAGTGGGCAGAATATTTATTTAAATGGCGTTCACCTTACGGCGAATGCAGACTCATTTGAGATAATTCGCTGGATACCTCATTCACTGCTGGTTTTTCGCGACAATAAGGGTCTGCATCGTTATCCCTTTGGTCAATTATCAGGCAAGGCAATACCCGTAGATGATGACGTCTCTTTTGAAGTAGGGGAAAGTCGCGTTCGCTGGCGTAAACAGCTCACGCCCGACCGTCAGTGGAGCCAGTGGATAGACCTACCAGGTATTGAACCTGAACAATTTCATCTGATTACTGACAATATTGCGCAGTATAAAGATCGGCTGTATGTAACAAAATTATCGACTTTTGGTGAAGACCAGCTTGAAATAATCCCGCTGGATTCGCCAGACCTGGTCATTGATCACTCATTTAATCGCGGCAAACAGCATGCTTACTTTATCCACCAATTACGGTCACGCAAGAGCGTGCAAATTATTCCAACTAACAGCCCGCTAACTAAAAACGATCGCTTTGCTTATGACGATCGCAATGTTTATACATGGACCGATACAGAGGTAAGGATTACACCCTCCCCCTGCCCAGCGAAAACATACGTCAGAGAAAAGAATGTCCGTGAAATTCATAACAGCGACATTATTATTCCGGTGACGGAGGAATCGTGCCGGAACGCAGCAGCAGACGGGTAAACTTTGAAGCCCTGACACCATGCCGCTATACTGCCGCCATCACCTAAAAACAGGAAACAACAATGAACGACAGTGAATTTCATCGCCTGGCCGATACCCTGTGGCTGACCATTGAAGAACGTCTGGACGACTGGGATGGCGACAGCGATATCGACTGTGAAATCAACGGCGGCGTGTTGACCATTACCTTTGAAAACGGCAGCAAAATCATTATTAACCGCCAGGAACCGCTGCACCAGGTGTGGCTGGCAACCAAACAGGGCGGCTACCATTTTGATCTGAAAGGCGATGAATGGATTTGCGACCGTAGCGGCGAAACCTTCTGGGATTTGCTGGAACAGGCGGCAACGCAGCAAGCGGGTGAAACAGTCAGTTTCCGCTAAGATTGCATGCCGGATAAGCCTCGCTTTCCGGCACGCTCATCACGAAAAATACTGCTGTAATAGCGGCGTGTCGTGATCCTGATTGGCAGGCGGCATGTTGCCGATAGATTTGGTGCGGAACGGAATCACCTGTTCACAACCATCAACCTTCACAATCTGATAGAACTGCGGCAGGTTGAAGTTGATGAAGCTTGAGCCGTAGGTAAAACGGTCGTGCGATGACGAGTAGAAGCGACTGACGTCACGCACCAGCTCCTCTTTGCTGCCTTCGCAGTGGTGATATACCTCAACCCGGTTGCTTTCGTCGAGAATGTAGATATTAAAGCCATTCTCGTCTTGCGTTTCTTCGAAGAAGAACTGGATGATCCCTTCGCTGGCAAAGCCGTCCACCACCGCCGGTAATTTGACGTGATTGGTTTCAACCTGCACTGACAGGCCGTGCAGTTTGTTATGCGAAATAGCACCATAAAACTCGATGGCATTTTCCAGTTTCTGTACCGATACATTCAGGCGTTCGAAGAATAAGCCCCAGGTTTGACCAGAAACGCGCAGCGCCTTGAAGCGCCCGGTTTCCTGGCGGGTGCTGGAAAGACGCAGTTCAATGCACTCAGAAACCAGTTGCTGCACGCGAGTACGGATTAAGCCGCGCAGATGCTGGCTGTAGCAGAAGACTTCCACGCTATCTGGCGGTGCGGCGTCCTGATGCATTTTGCCGAGAATAGTTTTCAGGGCTTCGATCATCGATTGCTCGCCGTTGAAGTGCAGCGTACGCACTTCGTTCCACGAGTTGCGGTACAGCAGGTCAACGCTACCTACCAGGCAATTTTGATTTTCGCCAAAGCTGAAGACGTCCAGCTTACGGAAATCAAAATGCACCACCTGATTGCGGAACGCAGCTGTCGGGTCATATTCCAGGTTAACGATAATCGCCAGATGGCGAATTTCACACGGGCTGTAGAGCGCTTTTGGCGTCGGTGCAGGCAGGCGCAGCGGGAAATGGTGCGACACATCGGCGACCATCTCCTGCAACTTAGGCAAATCGACAATGCCGTTGCCTTTAATATACAAGCGGGTGCGCGAGGTCAGCAGACCGTTAAACCATGCCCACGCCACCAGTTTATTCAGGTAACGGTTATATTCCAGCGGCTGATGGCTGATGATCGACTCAATATTTGGCGCGCGGTTATACAGATACCAACCTGAACGGTTAGCCCGGCCCGGCGGCACATAAATAAAGGTCAGATTCGGTTCCGAGAGATCGGGCGAAATCTGCGGGTTTACCAGCGTCACTTTACCTGGCAATGCTTCAAACGCGGCGTACAGTTTACGCGTCAGAACACCGATATCCTGTGGGCTGGCGGAGACGCTAAGGTTATTGCGACGCGCAAAGCGGATCAGATTACGGTAGCTCTGCATCATTGCATCGAGCAGCTCGTTGTGCGCCTCACGCACCTGATCAATCTTCCAGTTAGCGCGGTTATCGAGCATTGCAAGACGACCATCGTCCCATTCCCACTCTTTCACTAACTGGGTTAGCACTTCACGACGCCAGCCTACACAGGCGCGTTCACGGCTGAGTTTTTCGCACACTTTTAAATAGAAGCAGCGACGCACTAAATCCAGACGGGTGAAATCTTCAATCGCCGTCAGGTATTCAGTAACACGCTCCAGCATCATGCAGTACGGATCGAGACCAAACGATACAATCTCGCCGTCGTGCAAACGCTGTTTGATATCTTTCGCCAGCAGGCGTGGGTTTGGGTATTCCCAGGAATAGGCTTCCAGCAGCAGTGTTTTCAGCACCGCTTTGTAGGGAGAATCGATACTCTTATAGAGCTGCCAAAGGCTGGCACCAAAGTACTCTTCGGCAGAAAGTGAGCTTAAGCCGCCGAGATCCAGCCATTCATTAGGAGTAAGCACGCCCTGCGCGTAAAGCGTCATCACATAGTCGTCGTAATGCTCTTCTTCGTCACACGGCACCATATTCCACAGAATACGCTTACCGGCGAGACGCACGGCGGTACGATAAAATTCGTCAAGCAGCAGTATATGCTGGGTGGAGCCACAATCTTCGCCCCCCAGACTGCCGCTTTCATTATGTCGGAAACGGTTTTCATCAATCAGGAAAAAACTGACTTCTACGCCCAGCGAGGCGGCCCAGCTTTCCAGCAGGCTGCATTTACGTTGCAGTAACTGGCGCTCTTCGCTATCGAGCCAGGATTGATGGCAGACCCAGATATCCAGGTCAGAGGAACAACTTTGCCCTACGGACGAGGTGCTGCCCATGGTGTATACACCAGTAATTGGAAGCTCACCTTTCGGTGGGTCCTGTACTGACATTCCACGATACAGTTCAAGCTCGTTCAGGTAGTGGCGTTGAGTTTCATCAGGCGTGTAAAGGCAAATGCCTTTGGGAACGTTACCATCAAGGTAACCCGGCATTAGCGGATGGTGATAGTGCAACAATGTCGGCAGTAGACTGTAGACCTGTTGGAATGCAGGCCCCATAGCAGCAAGCGCGCGATCCACGCGCAATTGATTTATGGCATCCAGTCTCTGTTTCAGAGTCTCAATATAGAGGTACAAGACGTATCGCCTGATTTGCTACCCGTCATGACTGTGATTCCGCCAACATCAACGGTAACACGCGGCATTCGGGATATTTCGTATGTCAAAGGTAACCGTTACCACTTTTCGTGCCTGGTTTTTTTAGTTTCACGACGAAAAAATGGTCTAAAACGTGATCAATTTAACACCTTGCTGATTGACCGTAAAGAAAGATGCGCTACATACAAGTGTAGCACCGTTTATTCTCTGTAAATTCCTTATTACGACGGCGTGAAACGCCTGTCAGGATCCACTGCCAGACCTCATTTTACGGTTTGCGCAGGCGTCTACGTTTCACCACAACACTGACATCGCTCTGGCAAGGATGTTAGGATGGACCACGGATGATAATGACGGTAACAAGCATGTTAGACAATGTTTTAAGAATTGCCACACGCCAAAGCCCACTTGCACTCTGGCAGGCACACTATGTCAAAGACAAGTTGATGGCGAGCCATCCGGGCCTGGTCGTTGAACTGGTACCGATGGTGACGCGCGGCGATGTGATTCTTGATACGCCGCTGGCGAAAGTAGGCGGAAAAGGCTTATTTGTAAAAGAGCTGGAAGTCGCGCTCCTGGAGAATCGCGCCGATATCGCCGTACATTCAATGAAAGATGTGCCGGTTGAATTCCCGCAAGGTCTGGGGCTGGTCACCATTTGCGAGCGTGAAGATCCTCGCGATGCCTTTGTGTCCAATAACTATGACAGTCTGGATGCGTTACCGGCAGGCAGTATCGTCGGGACGTCCAGTTTACGTCGCCAGTGCCAACTGGCTGAACGCCGCCCGGACCTGATTATCCGCTCCCTGCGCGGCAACGTCGGCACTCGCCTGAGCAAACTGGATAACGGCGAATACGATGCCATCATTCTTGCCGTAGCCGGACTAAAACGTTTAGGTCTGGAGTCACGAATTCGCGCCGCACTGCCACCCGAGATTTCTCTTCCGGCAGTAGGGCAAGGTGCGGTAGGTATTGAATGCCGCCTTGATGATACACGCACTCGCGAGCTGCTTGCCGCGCTGAATCACCACGAAACTGCACTGCGTGTTACCGCAGAACGCGCCATGAATACCCGTCTCGAAGGCGGATGTCAGGTGCCAATTGGTAGCTACGCCGAGCTTATTGATGGCGAAATCTGGCTGCGTGCGTTGGTCGGCGCGCCGGACGGTTCGCAGATTATTCGCGGTGAACGCCGCGGTGCGCCGCAAGATGCCGAACAAATGGGGATTTCGCTGGCAGAAGAGCTACTGAATAACGGCGCGCGCGAGATCCTTGCTGAAGTCTATAACGGAGACGCCCCGGCATGAGTATCCTGGTCACCCGCCCGTCTCCCGCAGGAGAAGAGTTAGTGAGCCGTCTGCGCACACTGGGGCAGGTGGCCTGGCATTTTCCGCTGATTGAGTTTTCCCCGGGTCGGCAATTACCACAACTTGCCGATCAACTGGCAGCGCTGGGAGAGAGCGATCTGTTGTTTGCCCTCTCGCAACACGCGGTTGCTTTTGCCCAATCACAGCTGCATCAGCAAGATCGTAAATGGCCCCGACTACCTGATTATTTCGCCATTGGACGCACCACCGCGCTGGCACTACATACCGTAAGCGGACAGAAGATTCTCTACCCGCAGGATCGGGAAATCAGCGAAGTCTTGCTACAATTACCTGAATTACAAAATATTGCGGGCAAACGTGCACTGATATTACGTGGCAATGGCGGTCGTGAGCTAATTGGGGATACCCTGACGGCGCGCGGTGCTGAGGTCACTTTTTGTGAATGTTATCAACGATGCGCAATCCATTACGATGGTGCAGAAGAAGCGATGCGCTGGCAATCCCGCGAGGTGACGACGGTCGTTGTTACCAGCGGTGAAATGTTGCAGCAACTCTGGTCGCTGATCCCACAATGGTATCGTGAGCACTGGTTACTACGCTGTCGACTTTTAGTCGTCAGTGAGCGTTTGGCGAAACTCGCCCGGGAACTGGGCTGGCAAGACATTAAGGTCGCCGATAACGCTGACAACGATGCGCTTTTACGGGCATTACAATAACTCTCATAACAGGAAGCCATAATGACGGAACAAGAAAAAACCTCCGCCGTGGTTGAAGAGACCAGGGAGGCCGTGGACACCACGTCACAACCTGTCGCAACAGAAAAAAAGAGCAAGAACAACACCGCATTGATTCTCAGCGCGGTGGCTATCGCTATTGCTCTGGCGGCGGGCGTCGGTTTGTATGGCTGGGGTAAACAACAGGCCGTCAATCAGACTGCCACCAGCGATGCCCTGGCTAACCAACTTACGGCACTGCAAAAAGCCCAGGAGAGCCAAAAAGCCGAGCTGGAAGGCATTATCAAGCAACAAGCTGTACAGCTTGAGCAAGCGAATCGTCAGCAAGAAACGCTGGCAAAACAGCTGGATGAAGTCCAACAAAAGGTCGCGACTATTTCCGGCAGCGATGCTAAAACCTGGCTGCTGGCTCAGGCTGATTTCCTGGTGAAACTCGCCGGAAGGAAGCTGTGGAGCGATCAGGACGTCACGACCGCTGCAGCGTTGCTGAAAAGTGCAGATGCCAGCCTGGCGGATATGAATGACCCGAGTCTGATTACCGTTCGTCGGGCAATTACCGATGATATCGCCAGCCTTTCTGCGGTATCGCAGGTGGATTATGACGGCATCATCCTTAAGCTGAATCAGCTTTCTAATCAGGTAGATAACCTGCGTCTGGCCGATAATGACAGCGATGGTTCACCAATGGATTCCGACGGTGAAGAGCTTTCCAGTTCCCTCAGCGAATGGCGTATCAATCTACAAAAAAGCTGGCAGAACTTTATGGACAACTTCATTACGATTCGCCGTCGTGATGACACCGCCGTACCACTGTTAGCACCGAATCAGGATATCTATCTGCGCGAAAATATTCGCTCCCGCCTGCTGGTCGCGGCACAAGCCGTACCGCGTCATCAGGAAGAGACTTACCGCCAGGCGCTGGAGAACGTCTCCACCTGGGTTCGTGCTTATTACGATACTGATGATGCCACCACCAAAGCGTTCCTCGACGAGGTGGATCAGCTAAGTCAGCAAAATATCTCGATGGATCTCCCGGAAACTCTGCAAAGCCAGGCGATGCTGGAAAAACTGATGCAGACCCGCGTGCGTAACCTGCTGGCACAACCGGCAGCAGGGACAACGGAAGCTAAACCTGCACCTGCACCTGCACCTGCACCTGCACCTGCACCTGCACCTGCACCGCAAGCTGATACTCCGGCAGCCGCGCCGCAAGGAGAATAACCATGCTAAAAGTGTTATTGCTCTTTGTGTTGCTGATTGCGGGGATCGTGGTCGGCCCGATGATTGCCGGTCATCAGGGTTACGTGCTGATCCAGACCGATACCTACAATATCGAAACCAGCGTCACGGGCCTGGCGATCATTTTGATTCTGGCGATGGTAGTGCTGTTTGCCATTGAGTGGCTACTGCGGCGGATCTTCCGCACAGGCGCGCACACCCGTGGGTGGTTTGTCGGACGTAAGCGTCGCCGTGCACGTAAGCAGACCGAACAGGCGCTGCTGAAACTGGCGGAAGGCGATTATCAGCAAGTTGAAAAGCTGATGGCGAAAAATGCCGATCACGCGGAACAACCGGTGGTGAACTATCTACTGGCTGCCGAAGCCGCGCAACAACGTGGTGATGAAGCACGCGCCAACCAACATCTGGAACGCGCAGCGGAGCTGGCCGGCAACGACACAATTCCGGTAGAAATCACCCGTGTACGTCTGCAACTGGCCCGTAATGAAAACCATGCAGCACGTCACGGCGTTGATAAGCTGCTGGAAGTTACGCCACGCCATCCGGAAGTATTACGTCTGGCGGAACAGGCGTATATCCGCACTGGTGCATGGAGTTCGCTGCTGGATATCATCCCATCAATGGCAAAAGCCCACGTTGGCGATGAAGAGCATCGTGCAATGCTGGAACAACAGGCATGGATTGGCCTGATGGATCAGGCGCGTGCCGATAACGGTAGCGAAGGTTTGCGTAACTGGTGGAAAAACCAAAGCCGGAAAACGCGTCATCAGGTGGCGTTACAGGTGGCAATGGCGGAACATCTTATTGAATGTGACGATCATGATACTGCCCAGCAAATTATCATCGACGGCCTGAAACGCCAGTATGACGATCGCCTGCTGCTGCCGATCCCGCGTCTGAAAACCAATAACCCGGAACAGCTGGAAAAAGTGCTGCGCCAACAGATCAAAAACGTGGGCGATCGCCCGTTGTTGTGGAGCACACTGGGTCAGTCGCTGATGAAGCACGGCGAATGGCAGGAAGCATCGCTCGCCTTCCGCGCGGCGCTGAAACAACGTCCGGACGCCTACGATTACGCATGGCTTGCCGACGCGCTGGACAGACTGCACAAGCCGGAAGAAGCCGCAGCGATGCGTCGCGATGGCTTGATGTTAACGTTGCAGAACAACCCGCCACAGTAGCTCTTTCTCACCCGGAGGCAAGCACCTCCGGGGCCTTTCTGATATATAAAAAAACGCCTGCTCTTATTACGGAGCAGGCGTTAAAACAGGTCTGTATGACAACAAGTGGGTGCTTCACTCAACGTTGTGTCCATGGTGTCTGATGAGGCATAAGCGACATCTGTCAGTGGACGATAAGCACCGTAAACGGCTCTGCGTCATTCCGGAGTTTATGAGGCACTAAGGCGAACATAAGAGATGGAATGAGCATCTACTCGTTTATTATGCCACAGAGAACCGGGAAATAACATCCCTTAACACTTGTTATGAGATAATTCTGTAATCCTCTTTGCTTCCTGAGTAATAACTTCCTGAGTGAATATTTCTCCTGCGCACGATTCTACACATATATATAATGAATAATAAAAGTCATTCAATTAATAACATATATATTAATTGCTGTTAAAACTAAAAACAGCATCAATAATCAACGCGATATAACATCACCGCCTTACATATCACCTGCGCCAGAGGTAGGATTGAAAACGCTCTCCTGATTTTCCAATTCATTATCTGGATAAATAAATAATTTATTTTCATCACTATTATTTATGCAATCATCCTGTCAGGGAGAGGGATCTCAATTATCAATGCTTAATTACGTCAACATTTTGACGACATGAAACCGGAGCATTTTGCATGGAATTTTCGTTTTCACCCAAACTTCTTGTTGTGGCTGTCGCCGCCGCTCTTCCACTCATGGCCAGCGCAGCAGATACCCCGTCAACCGCCACCGCACGCAAAGGCTTTGCCGGATACGATCACCCAAACCAGTATCTGGTTAAACCGGCGACCACTATTGCCGACAACATGATGCCGGTGATGCAGCATCCTGCACAAGACAAAGAAACCCAGCAGAAGCTGGCAGAACTTGAGAAAAAAACCGGTAAGAAACCGAACGTGGTTGTTTTCTTGCTGGATGATGTGGGCTGGATGGACGTTGGCTTTAACGGCGGCGGCGTGGCGGTGGGTAACCCTACACCAGATATCGACGCCGTTGCCAGCCAGGGGCTGATTTTAACTTCGGCGTATTCTCAACCGAGTTCTTCCCCAACCCGCGCCACGATTCTTACCGGACAATACTCCATCCACCACGGCATTCTGATGCCGCCAATGTACGGGCAACCGGGCGGTCTGCAAGGGTTAACCACCCTGCCGCAATTGCTGCACGATCAGGGCTACGTCACCCAGGCCATCGGGAAATGGCATATGGGGGAAAACAAAGAGTCGCAGCCGCAGAACGTTGGATTTGATGATTTCCGCGGCTTTAACTCGGTATCCGATATGTATACCGAATGGCGTGATGTTCACGTCAACCCGGAAGTCGCCCTGAGCCCGGATCGTTCTGAATACATCCAAAAACTGCCGTTCAGCAAAGATGACGTTCATGCCGTGCGCGGCGGTGAACAGGAAGCCATTGCCGACATTACGCCGAAATATATGGAAGACCTGGATCAACGCTGGATGGAATATGGCGTTAAGTTCCTCGACAAGATGGCGAAGAGCGATAAGCCTTTCTTCCTCTACTACGGCACTCGCGGCTGTCACTTCGATAACTACCCGAACGCCAAATATGCGGGTAGCTCTCCGGCACGCACCTCGTATGGCGACTGCATGGTGGAGATGAACGATATCTTCGCCAACTTGTATAAAGCGCTGGAGAAAAATGGTCAGTTGGATAACACGCTGATCGTCTTTACCTCCGATAACGGTCCGGAAGCTGAAGTTCCGCCGCACGGTCGCACGCCGTTCCGCGGTGCGAAAGGTTCTACATGGGAAGGCGGCGTTCGTGTGCCAACCTTCGTTTACTGGAAAGGGATGATCCAACCGCGTAAATCTGACGGTATTGTCGATCTGGCGGATCTCTTCCCTACGGCGCTGGATCTGGCAGGACATCCTGGAGCGAAAGTGGCGAATTTAGTACCGAAAACCACCTTTATTGATGGTGTGGACCAGACATCTTTCTTCCTGGGAACAAATGGTCAGTCTAACCGTAAGGCCGAGCACTACTTCCTCAACGGCAAACTTTCTGCTGTGCGTATGGATGAGTTCAAGTATCACGTCCTGATTCAGCAACCTTACGCTTATACCCAGAGCGGATATCAGGGTGGATTCACCGGCACAGTAATGCAAACGGCGGGATCGTCGGTGTTTAACCTGTACACCGATCCGCAGGAAAGCGACTCCATCGGCGTCCGCCATATTCCGATGGGAGTACCGCTACAGACCGAAATGCATGCGTATATGGAGATCCTGAAAAAATATCCGCCGCGCGCGCAGATTAAATCTGATTAAGCCGGCGCTATCGCTACATCGGGCCACACTGACCTTGCCGGATGCGGCGTGAACGCCTTATCCGGACTACAAGCCTTGCAAATTCAATAAATTGCAGCGTCCTATAAGCCGGATAAGATGCGTCAGCATCGCATCCGGCAATCAACCGCAGTCGGCCACAAAATGGCTGCTTTTTTACTTATTCACCACCATCAAATGCGCCTGCATAATGTCGCTGGCCGGGCGACCGTGCGCCAGCAAATCAGCCATTGCTTTAAGATATGGCGGTAGATAGCGGAAATAACGCTGATACCCGGCACACAAATAATTCAGCCCCGGCTTACCGCTGGCATCGAGCATAAAACGGTGTTTCGGGCAGCCTCCCCAACATGCTTTTAACACGTTACAACTGCGACACTGCGCCGGTAACTGCTTAAATTTATCTTCTCCAAACACCTGCTGCTGCGGGGAATCTACCATTTCTGCAATTGTTTGCTGAAGCATATTCCCCAGTCGATATTGCGGATAAACATAGTGATCGCAGGCGTAAACGTCGCCGTTGTGTTCGACAATCACCGAGCGTCCACAGGTCGGCTGATGATGGCAAACCGCACCCGGCGCACCGACAAAATTGGCAAACGCCCATTCGATATTCATCACGAAAATCTTGCCGACGTCACGTTTGATCCAGTGGTCAAAAATTGCCACCAGAAACTCACCGAACTCATCGGGGCGCACCGACCATTCTGTCAGTTCCCCCTGAATATCACCAGGCGCATGTAATTTCAGTCCATTGCGGGCAGCTGTTTCATCAGCCAGGCGCTCCACCACCGGAATAAACTGGATGAACTCCACGCCTGCATTGCACAAAAAATCATAAACCTGTAACGGTTGCTGCGCGCTGGTGCGGTTGACACAGACCAGCACGTTATAGTCGACATGATGTTTTTGCAGGAGCGTCAGGGCACGCATCACCAGCTTATGCGTGGGTCTGCCACCTTTGGTCACGCGATATTGATTGTGGATCTCAGCCGGACCGTCCAGCGATAACCCAACAAGAAAATGATTTTCTGCCAGAAATGCACACCATTCATCATCGAGCAGCACACCGTTAGTCTGAAAGCTGTTACTTACCTTCCTACCAGCACCATATTTCGCCTGTAGCGCCACGGCACGGCGGTAAAAATCCAGCCCGAGTAACGTTGGTTCGCCGCCCTGCCAGGTAAAAGCCACTTCGTTTTGGGGTTCGCTGGCAGCGATATAGTGACGGACATACGCTTCCAGCGTGTCATCGTCCATATGCGCAACTGGCTTTTCGCGGTAAAGGGATTGTTTTTCGAGATAAAAACAGTAGTCACAGTTCAGATTACAATCGGAACCGCTTGGTTTCGCCATCACATGAAAAGCACGCGTTGGAACCTGTTGCAGCATGGTCGCTCCTTGCCTGAAGTCATCCTTCAATACGTTAAGGGCGAAATCATACCGTGTAGCAATGAGTGACTACGGGCGTTTCTTGCGAAGGGAGAGTGATGAAATGCACAGAAAACAAAAAACCCCGCCGAAGCGGGGTTCAAAATTGGTCGGCGAGAGAGGATTCGAACCTCCGACCCACTGGTCCCAAACCAGTTGCGCTACCAAGCTGCGCTACTCGCCGAAATACTGCTTTTTGAATTTTTAGTTCAATTCTTTAAAGTCGTGGTGCGAGGGGGGGGACTTGAACCCCCACGTCCGTAAGGACACTAACACCTGAAGCTAGCGCGTCTACCAATTCCGCCACCTTCGCATTGTCACAACTTCTAATAATGGGGTGGCTAATGGGATTCGAACCCACGACAACTGGAATCACAATCCAGGGCTCTACCAACTGAGCTATAGCCACCACTACAAATCTTGTTACGCGGTATTACTACCACCGCAGCTCAAGCGCCGGGACTAAATGGCGCGCCCGACAGGATTCGAACCTGAGACCTCTGCCTCCGGAGGGCAGCGCTCTATCCAGCTGAGCTACGGGCGCTTAGCGCCGTTGCGGGGGTGGATAATACGGACTTCCCACCCCTCTGTCTAGTCCCTTTTTAAATAAATTG
Organism: Escherichia sp. 94.0001; assembly: GCF_013369155.2. NCBI lineage: Bacteria > Pseudomonadati > Pseudomonadota > Gammaproteobacteria > Enterobacterales > Enterobacteriaceae > Escherichia > Escherichia sp. 94.0001. The sequence continues at coordinate 23,137 of NZ_JABWMS020000024.1, forward strand.
CGCGTTTGGTTACGGTTTGTGCGTTTTGCTGCTTATTCCTCCAGTTTATGCGCTTTACCGTGGCGATTAAGCCCAAAAACTTTATAAATCGCCGTCACCGCCAGCATAAAGATGATGCCGACAAACAGCGACATACGCGTATCTTCATTAAAGTACATGCCGATCAAAACGCAAATCAGGAATGCCATTGTTACGTAGTTGGCCCACGGGAACAGGATTGAGCGGAACGGATGGCTGGCAATCGCCGCTTTATGCGCACGACGAAAACGCAGCTGGCTTATCAATATCACAAACCATGGCACCATCCCCGGAAGCACGCTGGCACTGTAGACGTAGACAAACACGCGCTGCGGATTGGGAATGACGTAGTTCAGGCACGAGCCAATTAACAGAATAGCAATTGATACCGCCACGCCTGCAACTGGAACACCTTGACGGGAAACTTTTGCCATCGCCGCCGGTAACTGACGGTTTTTCGCCAGCGCGTAGAGCATACGTCCGCAACTGTACATGCCGCTGTTACAGCCAGAGAGCGCAGCCGTCAGCACCACAAAGTTGATAATACCCGCTGCTGCGGTAATACCGATTTTGGCGAAAGTCAGTACGAACGGGCTGCCGTTGCTGCCAATTTCATTCCACGGGAAGATGGTGACAATAACGAAAATCGCACCTACGTAGAAAATCAGGATTCGCCACAGCACTTTGCCTACGGCACTGCGCAGCGTCACCTGCGGATTCTTCGCTTCACCGGCCGTAATGCCAATCAGCTCCACGCCCTGGTAAGACGCCACCACAATACACAATGCGGTCAGGAACCCTTTCCAGCCACCCGCAAAGAAACCGCCATGCTCTGTGAGATTGCTAAAACCAATCGACTGCCCGCCATTGCCAAAGCCAAAGAAAATCACGCCCAGGCCAATAACAATCATCACGATAATCGTGGTGACTTTGATCATCGCGAACCAGAACTCGATTTCGCCGTACAACCGCACTGCCGCCAGATTCGCCAGTGCCACCAGCGCCACCGCAATCAATGCCGGTATCCACTGCGCCATCTCCGGGAACCAGAACTGGACATAAACGCCAATGGCGGTGATTTCTGAGATCCCCACCGCCATCCACATAAACCAGTAAGACCAGGCGGTGAGATAGCCAAAAAACGGGCTCATATAACGATGCGCATAAACGGCGAACGAACCGGTAACCGGTTCGAGGAACAACATTTCGCCCATTGAGCGCATAATGAAAAAGACGAACAGTCCGGCGATGATATAGGCCAACAATACGGATGGCCCGGCCCATTTCAGGGTACTGGCGGCCCCCATAAACAGGCCGACGCCAATGGTGCCCCCCAGGGCGATGAGTTCGATATGTCGAGCTTCCAGCCCACGCTGTAGCTCTGGTTTGTTATCTGCCATAAATCCTCGTGTTGTGTTTGCATGCTTTCCGGTGTTACCGGTTATCGTTATGGGTACATCGAGTGTTGCGAATGTTTTCGTAATTCAGGAGAAATGGCAAATAAAGCATTAAAAATTTGAATGCTTTGTGTAATAAAAAGACAGGCAGGCGACGAAGTGACCACTCCGTCGCTTTACAGAGAGAGGAAAATCAGAGGTTGCCGGTGTAATGCCAGCGTAAATAACGCAGCAAACGAAGCTGACGCTTAATGCGGCTCGGCTGCGAAAGCAGGCGGTAGAGCCACTCCAGCCCCAGCGTTTGCCAGATTTTCGGTGCGCGTTTCACGTGACCGGTGAAAACATCGTAAGTCCCGCCAACGCCCATATACAGCGCATCCGGATGCACCAGACGGCAGTCGCGCATGAAGATCTCCTGCTTTGGCGATCCCATCGCAACGGTGACGATTTGCGCTCCGCTGGCATGAATGCGTTCAAACAGCGCCTGACGCTGCTCGGGTTTAAAATAACCATCCTGACTGCCAACGATATTCACATTCCACTGTTTGCGCAGTTTAGCTTCAGTTTGCGCTAGCACTTCAGGTTTACCGCCCACAAGAAATACCGGCGTCCCTTCTTTGCCTGCGCGCGCCATCAGCTCTTCCCAGAGATCGGCCCCGGCAACGCGGGAAACCTGCGCCTGCGGGTACTTTTTACGTACTGAACGTACAACGCTGATGCCATCAGCATATTTAAATTCGGCAGCATTAATTAACTCCCTGACCTCGGCGTTATCTTCAATGGTCAGCATTTTTTCGGCATTAATGGCAACCAGCGTTCCCTGCTTAAGCTGCCCGTCAGCAAACAGATAATCGAGGGCGTGCTGCATATCACGCCAACCAATCAACTGTAAGCCACGCAGCGTATAGGTCGGTGCTGTGGTGTTGTTATTCATTGTTATCCTTCAACCTGCGTCCGGAGCGATGATTTTGTACGTTTATGAATGAGTCCGGCGCTTTCAAAAAGCCAGTACAACAGTTTTGCGATCATCAGACATGCGCCGAAGACCACGATAAAAAAGACCACGCGTGAGACAAACGAATCCAGCCCTTCACGCGCCAGTACGATCATATTGAAGATCGCCCCGAAGCAGAAACTGTGCAATATCGCAGCCTTATAGCGATTAGTTTCGCGATTGCCCAGTTCATACAGCCAGTCGAACCATTTGATGATTAGTCCAACCACAATCGCCCCGAGCGGGATGAACAACGCGCCGCCCATAACAACCAGTGAGCCTATAAGCGTAGGCGAGATCGCCAGCCCGGAGTGGTTATTCAGCACTTCCCAGGTAAAGTAGTTGGCGGAGTTCAGTACCATACTCGGGCGACCCGGCCACAGCCAGGAAGGGATAAAGACATAGAAATCGCGGACAATGGGAGCCAGGCCCTGGAAGTCGATGTTGTCGTAGTTCTGCAACAGCAATGCCAGATTCTCCCACGGCGAAAAGGTATCGCGGGTGAGATAGAGAAACGTATAGAACGCTTCATCGCCGCTCACATTCATTCCATAGCGTTTTAGCGCCAGCCAGAACATGCCCACAATCCCCAGCACGCCCGCCGCCGCCAGCATCCACAACGAAATCCAGCCGCGAATAATGCCAATAAACAGGAAGATAGCAAATGCGATGATGATATTGGCGCGAGTGCCGCCGACAATCATGTAAGTCAGCAAGCCAAAGGCGACCGTGCTGACGAGGAAAAACAGCCACGCTTTGCTGTCCTGGCGCAGAAAGTAGACCACCAGCATCGCCGGGATGAAAAAGTAAAAGAAACGTTTTAACGCCACGCCGGAGACTTCACTGGAGAAGATCTGACTGTAGGAGTTAAGCCGGAACAGCAAAAATCCGTTGTGCATGAAGAAGATGCCGACGCTCACCAGTGCAATGCCCATCAGAATCACCCATGTGAGATTGGTCTCCACGCGGTTCATGGTAAACAATGGGCGGCGCGGTACATCGGTAGTGCGTTTGCGTAGGCGGGTTTTGTAAGTGACGTAGTAAACCGCATAGAAGCAGCCCGCAGAAAGCAACGCCTGTAACAAGATTTCTGGCGGCGCGACACCAACATCAAAGCGAAATACCAGCACGCTGGTCAGCGGAAAGCCGAAGAAAAAGGTGAGCAAAAACAGCAATGAAAAGAAGACATTGAAGTTAAAGCGCACACGGCGAAACTCAAACCAGGTCAGCGTGGCGATAAACAGCGTGCAGAGCAGCCAGACAACAAACAGGCCACTGAATTGCAGCAGACTCATGCGACCTCCCCGGCGACAATCGCCAATGCCCGCTGCCAGCCTTGCAGATAGTTCGGGCTAAAGAAGGCAATGGTGTTTTTATCCACCGACGCCAGCTGGCGCTGCGCTTCACGCACAATATCCTCGTTGAGATCGTCGGTAGTAAACAGCACCGGCAAATGCTGTTCCGTCATATCCTGCCAGAACGGATTTTCCCGGTTAAGCACACAAGGAATACCCGCCTGAATCAGTAAGCACAGCGTACCAATGCCCTGCTGGCGGGCAAAAATAAAGTAACCGAGATCGCACTGACGAAGTAGCGCCAGATAGGCATCAAATTCCAGTTTTTCGCTCAGAACTTGCAGATTTTCTTCGCTGAATAACGCCAGCCCCGCCTGGCGAACTTCATTGATATATGCATCGTTATTGGGTGGATATCCCATCGGCACCACGACTTTTACCGTATCGCCAAATTGCTGATGAACGGCGCGTAAGGCGGCGACATGCTCATTGCTGCGGTCACCGGAGTTCCCCACCAGAATGGTCATTTTCCCTTCACGTTGGCGATCGTTCGCCATCGTATTGAGAGAAGGGTCCATCCGCGTCGGGAAGTACAGCAGTTCGCCCCGCACCTTTGGATGCGTTTTGGCAAAAAAACTCAAATCACCGCGGGTGGCAAATACACAGCCGACTCGCTTTTGCGCCAGGCGACGCAACGGGTAAAAAAGCTTATATCTCAAGCCACTGGAAAGCTCATACAGGTCTGCCCCCCAGATATGCCAGAAAAACTGGCTGGGCTTAATGCCACCACTCAGCAGAGCCAGCCACAGTTTGGGATTGAACTGACCGTGGAAAAAAAATCGCTGCTGACGGTTAGCTTTTGCTTTCGCGATGACCGCTTCCGCCAGCGATTTTTTCCCAGGAAAAAATTGCACAGAAAGCGCCGGACAGCTATCACTTAAGCCGTCGTCCTTGCCAACAACCATAAACTCGCGCGCATGCTCGCTCGTCGCGGCCAGCACGTCGTTGAAAAACCGCAGAACGGTTCGGTTATGGTGAGGGATATCCGATCCCAGTACGTGAATCAGTACAGTCATGCCCGCCTACGCCAGAGTAAAAACACGCCACAACAAAGAGAAAAATAGACGATATAGGTTGCCATATAGGCCTGCGCCGCGCCCAGTGCACCATGCGCAGGGATTAGCCAGTGGGCAAATACCATCAATAAAGTGAACTGGCTGACTTCCGCCAGAATATAAAACCGCAGTGACGCTTTGGCGATCACCAGATAACCAAAGACATAAGCGCCCACTTTTAACACATCACCCACTAACTGCCAGGCAAAGAGATCGCGCATAGCGGTAAATTTATTCGACAACAGCAGCCAGATAGCAAAATCACGCAGCAACCAGACGGTAAAACTCGCCGCCGCCACTGCCGGTAAGACGAATTTCAGCGATTTAACCACTTCCCGGGTGATATCGCGCTTTTCCGTTAGCCGCGACAACGTGGGCAGCAAATATACGCTGAACGATGCCGTAATAAATTGCAGGTAGGCATCGGAAATACTGCTCACCCCTTGCCAGATACCCACTTCATCCCAGCTATACTGCGCCGCCAACAGTTTACGCATCATGATGTACGCAACGGGCAAGGTCACCGACGTAATCAACGCCATGAGCGTAAATTTGCTCAACTGCCCTGCCAGGCCGTTATCCCAGCTGGGTTTCAGATAGCTTAACGGGATGGCACCACGTTTGATCAACATGATGACGGCAGGAATCACCACCAGCGCGGGAATCAACGCCAGCCCCAGCAACGCCCCTTCATAACCACCCAAACGGTAACTGACGTAGTACGCGAGAACGCCAATCAGGCTGCCGACAATCAGGGATAACGCATTACCTGCGGCATCGCGAAAGCCTTTCATCAACGCCAGTAACAGGTTGCCCCAGGCGATCCCCATTTGCACCAGCGCCACTAAACGCACCAGCCCCACATAGTCGGTATTACCAAACAATCCCTGGCTAATTGGGGCTGCCGCCAGCACAAAAACCAGCGCCATCAGCGTAGAGAAGCCAAGTACCATCGCTGATGAAGTGCCGACCACGCGACGCAGCTGCTGCGGATTATCATGGTACTGAGCAACGTATTTGGTTACGCCATTAAAGATGCCCGCCCCGGCAAGCACGCCGAGCACGGTAATCAACTGGCGGAAATTTGCCGCCAGCCCAAGCCCCGCAGGACCAAATGACACCGCCAGCAACTTACCGACTAGTAACCCGGCACCAATCTTGACCAGTGTACTGGCCGCCGTCCACAAGGACGCTTTTGCCAACGACATATCAGGAGAAGTAATTCAACAAGGTCGCAATTACCGTACGCTGATTGACGGGCGACAGGTTGTAGAACAGCGGCAGGCGCAGCAGGCGCTCGCTCTCTTTGGTGGTGTAGCGATCTTCACCGTGGAACTCACCAAAGCGTTCCCCCGCAGGGCAACCGTGCAGCGGAATGTAATGGAACACCGCCATGATTTCCGCTTCTTTCAGAAAGTTAATCAACGCGCTCCGGTCATCAATATCCCGCAGTTTAATGTAGAACATATGCGCGTTCTGCACGCAGCCATCGGGAATCGACGGCAGCTCGATACGCCCGGCTTTCGCCAGAGGTGCTAACGCATCGTAGTAGTTTTGCCACAGCGCCAGACGTTGCTGATTGATACGATCCGCTGCTTCCAGTTGCGCCCACAGGTACGCAGCTTGCAGATCGGACATCAAATAGCTGGAGCCAATATCGCGCCAGGTATATTTATCGACCTGACCACGGAAGAACTGGCTGCGGTTTGTGCCTTTTTCACGGATGATCTCGGCTCGTTCGATTAACGCTTTATCGTTAATCAGCGTCGCGCCGCCTTCACCGCCCGCCGTGTAGTTTTTGGTTTCATGGAAGCTAAAGCAGCCAATATGACCAATGGTTCCCAGCGCACGCCCTTTATAAGTGGACATCACGCCCTGAGCGGCATCTTCCACCACAAACAGATTATGCTTTTTCGCCAACGCCATAATGGTGTCCATTTCGCAGGCCACACCCGCGTAATGAACCGGCACGATAACGCGCGTTTTGTCGGTGATCGCTGCTTCAATCAACGTTTCGTCGATGTTCATGGTGTCCGTGCGAACATCCACAAAAACGATTTTTGCGCCACGCAGCACAAAGGCATTGGCGGTGGAGACAAAGGTGTAGCTCGGCATGATCACTTCATCGCCAGGCTGGATATCGAGCAGCAGCGCCGCCATCTCCAGCGAAGCGGTGCAGGATGGTGTCAGTAACACTTTGGCGCTGCCAAAACGTTGCTCCAGCCACTGCTGGCAGCGACGGGTAAAACCGCCATCGCCACACAGTTTGCCGCTACCCATTGCCGACTGCATATAGTCGAGTTCGGTTCCCACCACCGGCGGTGCGTTAAATGGAATCATGTGATCACCTGTATAACCAGTACGCGGTGCTTTCTACATTCGCACCACTTTGTATGTATCGTTTAAGCGCGGCGGTGTTGCCCATCTGGGTCGCCACCCGCAAAGTTGTTTTACCGCGAGCATACGCCCAGTTTAGCGCTGTTTGCATCAGCTCAGCACCTGCACCGCGTCCAGCCAGCAGGCCAATTCGCGCATCTGTCGCATTGAGTTCCCGTAAAGAGACATAGCCGCGAATATCGCCGGACGCCGAACGTAAAATGAGGCATTGATGATCAAAGGTGCCGCGCACGGCATTTTCAACCCACTGCGCATAAAAGCGACCGCTGGCGTCAGGCGCATACCACGGCGCACGAAAACGGCTTTGCGCAAATGCGGCACTGGCTAACTGACGTAATACGGGAATATCTGTCTCTTGTGCCACTTCTGCGCCGCTATCACTGACATTGTTCACGGGTAGCGCCAAATCAACTTCACCTTCAACCAGGCAGAATCCCAGCTGTTGCAAGGCATCCAGCTCAACAGTATTTGATGCAGCAATTTTGGCCTGCACTCGTGACCACGGCGCTAAAGCGTCTGGCGTCAGGAGTGGCGCATCAGGAGTGAGATGCACGATAGCGCTGTTAACGCCAAAGAAGGCATTTTCCCAGGTTAGTGGTTCAATACTGGCGCGGACGGGCACGGAGTAACTCCAGCAGATATTGGCCGTAGCCAGTTTTCGCTAATGAACTGGCAGCACGCTTCACACCTTCGTCATCGAGCCAGCCGTTACGCCAGGCAATCTCTTCCAGGCAGGCAATCTTAAAGCCCTGGCGTTTTTCCACCGTCTGTACAAAGGTACTGGCTTCAATCAGGCTGTCGTGTGTGCCGGTGTCCAGCCAGGCAAATCCGCGCCCGAGCAGTTCAACGGTCAGGTTGCCTGCCTCGAGGTACATCTGGTTGATGGAGGTAATCTCCAGTTCACCACGCTCCGACGGCTTCACCTGCTTTGCGTACTCCACAACTTTACTGTCGTAGAAATAAAGCCCGGTCACCGCCCAGTTTGATTTTGGCTGTTTTGGCTTTTCTTCCAGAGAGATAGCGCGGAAATTGTCGTCAAACTCCACGACGCCAAAGCGTTCTGGATCCATTACCTGATAGCCAAATACCGTCGCCCCTTGCGTGCGCGCCGCAACATGACGCAGCTTCGGACTGAAGCCCTGGCCGAAGAAGATGTTATCGCCCAGCACCAGACAAGATGGTTCACCATTAAGGAAGGTTTCACCGATGATAAATGCCTGCGCAAGACCGTCCGGGCTGGGCTGTTCGGCATATTCCAGCTGGATACCGAACTCACTACCATCGCCCAGCAGGCGCTGGAAATAACCTTTATCTTCCGGCGTGGTGATGATGAGAATTTCGCGGATACCGGCCAGCATCAGCACCGACAGCGGATAGTAAATCATTGGCTTATCGTAAATCGGCAACAATTGCTTCGATACGCCGCGCGTAATCGGATGCAATCGGGTGCCGGAACCGCCCGCCAGGATAATACCTTTCATGTTTGCCTCCGCTGAGAATTAGCCGTTCAGACCTAAACGCTCACCCTGATAGCTGCCGTCCTGCACCTGCTTCCACCAGCTTTCATTAGCCAGATACCACTGCACTGTTTTACGCATTCCACTTTCAAAGGTTTCCTGCGGCAGCCAGCCAAGTTCACGGGCAATTTTCGAAGCATCAATGGCATAGCGTAGGTCATGCCCTGGACGGTCAGCGACAAAGGTGATCAGATCGCGATAGTGCGCCACACCGTGCGGTTTATTCGGGGCCAGTTCTTCCAGCAGCTCGCAAATGGTTTCCACAACCTCGAGATTCTTACGCTCGTTGTGACCACCAATATTATAGGTTTCACCGACTTTCCCGGTGGTCACCACGCAATACAGCGCGCGGGCATGATCTTCAACATATAACCAGTCACGGATTTGCTGCCCATTGCCATATACTGGCAGCGGTTTACCCGCCAGCGCGTTGAGGATCATCAGCGGGATCAGTTTTTCCGGAAAGTGGTAAGGACCGTAGTTATTAGAGCAGTTGGTAATCAACGTCGGTAGACCGTAGGTCCGCAGCCAGGCGCGCACCAGATGGTCGCTGCTTGCTTTTGAAGCAGAATAAGGGCTGCTCGGCGAATACGGCGTGGTTTCGGTGAAGAAATCATCTGTGGAATGCAGGTCACCGTATACTTCGTCGGTGGAGATATGATGAAAACGGAACGCCGATTTTTTGTCTTCTGCCAGCGCATTCCAGTAAGCCCGCGCCGCTTCAAGCAGTGTATAAGTCCCGACAATGTTGGTTTCGATAAACGCTGCCGGGCCGTCAATAGAACGGTCAACATGGCTTTCAGCTGCCAGATGCATAACGCAGTCTGGCTGATGTTCTGTGAAAATGCGCGCCAACTCTGCCCGATCGCAGATATCAACTTTCTCAAAGGCAAAGCGATCGCTTTGCGCGACTGGTGCCAACGACATCAGGTTTCCGGCGTAGGTCAGCTTATCGACCACCACCACCGCATCGTTCGTCTCGTTGATGATATAACGCACCAGCGCCGAGCCAATAAACCCGGCACCGCCTGTTATCAGAATCTTTCTCATTAGCGCCAGACTCCTTTGGCATCGACGACATACTGCTGATGGACGTTGTCGCCATTGATAACTTTGAACTGACTATGATCGACCAACATCACCAGCACATCTGCCGTTGCCAGCGCCTCGTCAAGCTGCGCCAGAGTACAAAGCCCATTCAGTTTGTTCGGCAACTGGTGAATGTTAGGCTCAACAACCAGCGTTTCGCCGCTGTGCCACTGAGCGATCAATTCAGCGATTTCCATCGCCGGACTTTCGCGCAGGTCATCAATATTCGGTTTAAACGCCAGACCAAAGCAGGCAATTTTCAGCTCACTGGCGCGTTTATCGGTAGCGGCCAGGCAGTCGGCAACCGCCGCTTTGACCTGATCAATCACCCAGAACGGTTTGTGATCGTTCACTTCGCGCGCGGTACGGATAAGCCGCGCCTGCTGCGGATTCTGTGCCACGATAAACCACGGATCAACAGCGATGCAGTGGCCGCCCACGCCTGGGCCAGGCTGAAGAATATTGACGCGTGGGTGGCGATTCGCCAGGCGAATCAGTTCCCAGACGTTAATCCCCTGATCGGCACAAATCAGCGACAATTCATTAGCAAAAGCGATATTCACATCGCGGAAGCTGTTCTCGGTGAGTTTACACATTTCCGCCGTCCGTGAGTTAGTGACGACACACTCACCTTCGAGGAAAATTTTGTACAGTTCGCTGGCACGGGCCGAACAAACCGGCGTCATACCACCAATCACGCGATCGTTTTTAATCAGCTCGACCATAACCTGGCCCGGTAACACTCGTTCCGGGCAGTAAGCAATGTTGACGTCCGCCTGCTCGCCCACCTGCTGTGGGAAAGTCAGGTCCGGACGCATCTCTGCTAACCATTCTGCCATCTTCTCGGTTGAACCCACCGGCGAGGTGGACTCAAGGATCACCAGCGCGCCTTTTTTCAGCACTGGCGCAATGGAGCGAGCAGCCGATTCAACGTAAGCCATATCAGGCTCATGATCGCCTTTAAACGGCGTGGGTACAGCAATCAGCCAGGCATCCGCTTCAACCGGCGTCGTGCTCGCTCGTAAAAAACCGCCTTCTACGGCAGTTTTTACTACGCTCGCCAAATCAGGCTCGACGATATGGATTTCGCCACGATTGATGGTATCAACCGCGTGTTGGTTGATATCAACACCAATCACCTGTTTTTGCCGGGAGGCAAACGCTGCCGCCGTTGGCAGTCCAATGTAACCCAGTCCAATGACAGAAATGGTCGCAAAACTCATAGTGATATCCGATTATTTTTTAACGCTTCCAGAATGCGAGAGCATGCCTGACCATCACCATACGGGTTATGGGCGCGGCTCATGGTTTGATATTCGTTTTCGTCTTTTAAAAGACGCGTCACTTCCTCGACGATTCGCTGCTTATCCGTGCCGACCAGACGCACCGTACCCGCCTTCACTGCTTCCGGACGTTCAGTGGTTTCACGCATCACCAGCACTGGTTTCCCCAGCGAAGGCGCTTCCTCCTGAATGCCACCTGAATCGGTCAAAATCAGCCAGGCGTGGTTCATCAGCCAGACAAACGGTAGATACTCCTGGGGATCGATCAGAATGACATTTTTCACGTGCCCCAGAATGCGATTGACCGGCTCTCTGACGTTCGGGTTGAGATGCACCGGATAGACAATCTGAATGTCCTGGTGAGTGGTGGCGATGTCTGCCAGCGCATGGCAGATTTCTTCAAAGCCACGACCAAAACTCTCACGTCTGTGACCGGTCACCAGAATCATTTTTTTATCAGGGTCGATAAACGGATAATTTGCCGCCAGTTCTGAACGCAGCGTATCGCTGCTCATCACCTGGTCACGCACCCATAACAGTGCATCAATAACGGTATTACCGGTAATGAAGATTCGGCTGTCAGCAACGTTTTCACGCAGCAAGTTTTGCCGGGAAGTTTCGGTTGGAGAGAAGTGATACATCGCCAGATGCCCGGTCAATGTACGGTTAGCCTCTTCCGGCCACGGCGAATAGAGATCGCCCGTGCGCAGACCAGCCTCAACGTGACCAACAGGAATACGCTGATAAAACGCCGCCAGGCTGGTTGCCAGCGTCGTCGTCGTATCGCCGTGAACCAGCACGACGTCTGGTTTGAACTCGGCAAGAATAGGTTTTAGCCCTTCCAGAATCCGACAGGTTATCTCTGTCAGACCCTGTCCTGGCTGCATTATGTTGAGATCGTAGTCAGGTACAATGGAAAAGAGTTTCAGCACCTGATCGAGCATCTCCCGATGCTGCGCAGTGACGCAAACTTTAGCCTCAAAAAAAGGATCTTTTGCCAACGCATGCACCAACGGCGCCATCTTGATGGCTTCCGGGCGCGTACCAAATACAGTCAGTACTTTCACATCGATTCTCTTCGAATAAGCGGCGAGCGCCTTTGCGCTCACCGCAGCAGTGTTGCTATTTCGAGCAACGGCGGGTTAATGCGACACCAGCCCCGATCAGCCCCCCGACAATGCCCCACATAATCATCAGGAAGGCACGACGTGGGCTATCGCGTTTTACCGGTTCTTCCGGCGTACGCAAATAGCGATAGGTCTGAAAACGCGGATCCAGGGTTGGACCAACATTCAGGGTGTTTAACATGGCCCGATTCTGATCATAGTCGAGATCAAAGGCCGGACCGACGGCCTGTAAATTTTCCAGTCGCGCCTGGAGCATTGGACGCCCAAGCAGGAACATTTCTGAATCAGGCAATTCCTCGGCAGGTACATCTGTCGCACTGCGCGAAATATTATGCTGCTCAGCAATTTTCAGCGCCTGTTCAATGCTGTTCATCCGGCGGTCGTAGATGGCTTTCGCCACTTCTTCCTGACGCTTCACCTGAGCTTTCATCTGGATGGTACGCGCCGCCCATGCGCCTTTCAGCTCATCATTCAGATGGCTGGCTGCTCGTTGGCTGGCAAACGCAACATACTGACGTAACAGGTTATTAGCGTCAGGCGCGGTTTCGGCAATCAGCTTAACGCTATCATTGACCGCACGCGTGAAGTCACCGGGAATAAACACGATGTTGTTAATCATTTCATCCAGCAACGCCGCATCGGCTTTGCTGTTCCCGACCATCCGCTGTTTATAATAGTCTGTCTGCAACCAGAAATCGCGGCGGGTATCCCACGAGGCCAGTTGCATAACAAACTCTTTATAGGCTTCATCCATGACCGATGGTTGGTCGGCAGAAGCCATGTTCGAACGGACGTCCAGGTTACGCAAAAATTGCTGCTGCGAGTAGTATCCTCCCAGCATATTCACTGTTGGACGATCGGTAATCGCCGTCGAGCTCCACTCCTGACGAGCAAAAAAAGTATACGCCAGCGCGATTAACGCAAACGCCAGCCCCATGCCAATAATCCACAGCTTCCCAGCCCACAAGGTACGAAACAACCCACGAATATCCAGTTCATTTTCAGCGTCTTCGGCCGGTTTCCCAGGCATTGGTTGTGTCATCACATCCTCATTTATTTGGTTAAATTGGGGCTGCCACCACGATTTCTACGCAGTCTGCGTTTTACGCGCTTAATAAAGCGAGCAACTTTCCAGGCACGCTTAATGCAATATCCATAGAGGAAGAATGCTAGCAAAAAGAGCACCAGCATGACCCACTCCGGGACAAAATGAGAATATTCTGCCAGCACGCCAATGGAAGCGAGCAGTGCCGCGGCAAGGGTAATCAGCACAAACGCCTGGCGGGAAGTAAACCCAGCACGCATGATCAAATGGTGAATATGCTGACGGTCAGGAGAGAATGGGCTCATGCCTTTACGCAGGCGACGGTACATAATCGCCACCATATCCATTAGCGGAATGGCGATGATCCACAAAGCGGTAACCGGGCTGATGGGATGGGTTTTGCCCTGGGTCGTTTCGAGCAGGATCCAGATAACGGTAAAACCAATCAGCGTACTGCCCGCATCACCCATAAAGACTTTGTAGCGGCGACCCAGGATACCAAGGTTAAGCATGATGTATGGCAGGATGGCGGCGATCATCGCAAAGCACCAGATTGCGAGGCTGGTTTGCCCGTCGAACCACAAAATCATACCGATTGCTGCAAACGAGACGCAGGACAACCCGCCCAGCAAGCCATCAATACCATCAACCATGTTGAACGCATTAATGGCCGCCCAGACGGCAAATAGCGTCAGGAAGTAACCAAACGGTCCGAGCACCATCTCCCAGGAGCCAAAGATATAACCCAGGCTACTGAGATAAAGTTTGCCGAACACCATCATAACAATGCCAACAGCGGCCTGTATGGTGGCACGGATTTTTACGCTGATATCAAAACGGTCATCCAGCGCACCGATAAACACCAGTACACCAGCACAAGCGAGATAGAGAGATGCATGCGGAATATAGTAATCGACAATTCCGAACGTGAAGCAAATCCCTGCGTAAACCGAAATACCCCCAACGAGTGGTATCAACCCCTGGTGACGTTTGCGGAAGTTTGGTTTATCCACTAAACCGACTTTTTTTGCCACCTTACGGGCAAAAAACAGAAACAGTGTCGTGAATAAAAAAATACTGATGAGATCAGTACTCACTGTCAGTAAATTCACAATGCATGCTCTCAGAGAAAATTATTAGCAGAAGTATAACCACGAAGACCTTTATTCAGAAGGGAAAGTCCGTTCCGAACCCACCAGTCCTGTGCAAAAATTAACCACTTGATATGCAAATTGCATAACACACCAGCAAATTCCAGGAATTTTCCTAACATCGCCAGCGCGGCATTAAGATTACAGATATAAAAGCAAAACGCCACGTAAACACGTGGCGTTTTTGGCATAAGACAAATTTATGAGCGCTTCATCATTTCGAAGAAATCGTCATTGGTCTTGGTCATCGCCAGTTTATTAATGAGGAACTCCATGGCATCGATTTCGCCCATCGGGTGAATGATTTTGCGCAGGATCCACATTTTCTGCAGCTCTTCCTGAGTAGTGAGCAGCTCTTCTTTACGGGTACCGGAACGGTTGTAGTCGATTGCCGGGAAGACGCGTTTTTCAGCGATCTTACGAGAGAGGTGCAGTTCCATGTTGCCTGTACCTTTAAACTCTTCGTAGATAACTTCGTCCATCTTGGAACCGGTATCGATAAGCGCGGTAGCGATGATGGTCAGGCTGCCGCCCTCTTCCACATTACGCGCCGCACCGAAGAAGCGTTTCGGGCGATGCAGGGCGTTGGCATCCACACCACCGGTCAGCACTTTACCTGACGCCGGAACAACGGTGTTGTAAGCACGCGCCAAACGAGTGATGGAGTCGAGCAGAATGATAACGTCTTTCTTGTGCTCAACCAGGCGTTTCGCCTTCTCGATCACCATTTCCGCAACCTGAACGTGGCGAGATGCGGGTTCGTCAAAGGTAGAAGCAACAACTTCACCTTTTACCAGACGCTGCATCTCGGTGACTTCTTCCGGACGTTCGTCAATCAGCAGAACCATCAGCACACAATCCGGGTGGTTGTAAGCAATGCTCTGGGCAATGTTCTGCAGCAGCATGGTTTTACCGGCTTTCGGCGGTGCCACAATCAGACCACGCTGACCACGACCGATAGGTGATGCCAGGTCCAGTACGCGAGCGGTTAAATCTTCAGTAGAACCGTTACCACGTTCCATGCGCAGACGAGAGTTTGCGTGCAGCGGGGTTAAGTTCTCAAAGAGGATTTTGTTGCGGGCGTTTTCAGGTTTGTCGAAGTTAACTTCGTTAACTTTCAGCAGCGCAAAATAGCGTTCACCTTCTTTCGGCGGGCGAATCTTACCAGAGATGGTATCACCAGTGCGGAGGTTGAAACGGCGGATTTGGCTAGGGGAAACGTAGATGTCATCAGGACCGGCGAGGTAGGAGCTGTCTGCGGAACGGAGGAAACCAAATCCATCCTGCAATATCTCCAGTACGCCATCACCAAAGATATCTTCGCCACTCTTTGCGTGCTGCTTCAGGATGGCAAAAATAATGTCCTGCTTACGCATACGAGCCAGGTTTTCCAGCCCCATATTTTCGCCGAGAGTGATCAGCTCAGAAACCGGCGTATTCTTTAATTCGGTAAGATTCATAGTGGTGTGAGTTCTTAAACTTGGGGTAAATCTCGAACTTAATGTTGTGAATGGTATGGCAGGATCATCCATGCCTGTTTACGGTCATCGACTCATGTCTTTTCGCTGCCTGGTCACAGGAGAGTACGCAGAACTGAAACGACAAGACGGATTGAGTGACGAGCCAGAAATCTGTTCACTTCGCATTTAAGATAAAACGGGAAGCGTTGGAAATTACAAGATTCAAACTTAATAAGGTATGTTTAATACGAAGTCAACACTAAGTTAGCATGACTCACGCCGGGCGTCCAGTTTTTAGCGACGGGGCACCCGAACATGAAATTCCCTTACGCCAGGTTAGCGTCGAGGAACTCTTTCAACTGACCTTTAGACAGTGCGCCCACTTTGGTTGCCGCCACTTCACCGTTTTTGAACAGCAGCAGAGTCGGGATACCACGGATGCCATATTTCGGCGCAGTGCCAGGGTTTTGATCGATGTTCAGTTTTGCAACGGTCAGTTTGCCCTGATATTCGTCAGCGATTTCATCCAGAATCGGGGCGATCATTTTGCACGGACCGCACCACTCTGCCCAGAAATCAACGAGGATCGCCCCGTCCGCTTTGAGTACATCCGTGTCAAAACTGTCGTCAGTCAGGTGAATAATTTTATCGCTCATATATAACTCCACAGGAATAAGCCTGGCGTGTTGGTTTCGTTGTTGGTGTAACATTAACCAACTAAAGGTTGACTTTATTTCACCGGATACGCTTTCGTAAAGCAATAGTAAGCTGATATTCTACCACACTATGAGCAAAACACATTTAACAGAACAGAAGTTTTCCGACTTCGCCCTGCATCCGAAGGTTGTAGAAGCCCTTGAAAAAAAAGGGTTTCATAACTGTACGCCCATTCAGGCACTGGCCCTTCCGCTGACGCTGGCGGGTCGTGACGTAGCCGGGCAGGCGCAAACCGGTACCGGGAAAACGATGGCGTTTCTTACGTCAACGTTTCATTATCTTCTCTCTCATCCCGCGATTGCCGATCGCAAGGTGAATCAGCCGCGTGCCTTAATTATGGCACCGACGCGTGAACTTGCCGTGCAGATCCACGCCGATGCGGAGCCACTGGCGCAAGCTACCGGCCTGAAGCTGGGTCTGGCTTACGGTGGTGATGGCTACGACAAACAGCTGAAAGTGCTGGAAAGCGGCGTTGACATACTGATTGGCACCACGGGTCGTTTAATTGACTACGCCAAGCAGAACCACATTAACCTCGGTGCCATTCAGGTGGTGGTACTGGACGAAGCCGATCGCATGTACGATCTGGGCTTTATTAAAGATATACGCTGGCTGTTCCGCCGTATGCCGCCTGCAAACCAGCGCCTCAACATGCTGTTCTCCGCCACGCTTTCGTACCGGGTACGCGAACTGGCATTCGAGCAGATGAACAATGCCGAATATATTGAAGTGGAACCGGAACAGAAAACGGGCCACCGTATAAAAGAAGAGCTTTTCTACCCTTCTAACGAAGAAAAAATGCGTTTGCTGCAAACGCTGATTGAAGAAGAATGGCCAGACCGAGCGATTATTTTCGCCAACACCAAACATCGTTGTGAAGAGATCTGGGGCCACCTGGCGGCAGATGGTCATCGTGTCGGTTTGTTGACAGGCGATGTCGCGCAGAAAAAACGTCTGCGTATCCTTGATGAATTTACCCGTGGCGATCTGGATATTCTGGTTGCCACCGACGTTGCTGCGCGTGGTTTGCACATCCCTGCGGTGACGCACGTCTTTAACTACGATTTACCCGATGACTGTGAAGATTACGTTCACCGTATTGGTCGTACAGGTCGCGCAGGCGCAAGCGGTCACTCTATCAGCCTGGCCTGTGAAGAGTATGCATTGAATTTGCCTGCTATTGAGACCTATATTGGTCACTCAATTCCGGTAAGCAAATACAATCCGGACGCATTGATGACCGATCTGCCAAAACCGCTGCGCCTCACACGCCCGCGTACAGGTAATGGTCCGCGTCGTACTGGCGCTCCGCGTAATCGTCGTCGTTCAGGTTAAATAAAAAATGTCATACTCAAAATCATTCAAACTGTATCAAGATGGCAAGAGAGTTAATCCCAATGAGCTTACTGTAGTAAGTGATTCGGGTGAAAGAACGCAGCCAACGCAGAGACAGAATGAAGGATGAAGAGTATGGGTTCCACCTCGTCATTATATGCAGCCATTGATCTCGGTTCGAATAGTTTTCATATGCTGGTTGTGCGCGAGGTGGCTGGAAGCATCCAGACGCTGACGCGAATTAAACGCAAAGTGCGTCTGGCTGCTGGCCTGAACAGCGAAAATGCCCTGTCTAATGAAGCAATGGAGCGCGGTTGGCAATGTTTGCGCCTGTTTGCTGAACGTCTGCAAGATATCCCTCCCTCGCAAATTCGCGTTGTCGCCACGGCGACATTACGCCTTGCCGTCAATGCCGGTGATTTTATTGCCAAAGCGCAGGAAATCCTCGGTTGTCCGGTACAAGTGATCAGCGGTGAAGAAGAAGCTCGCCTGATTTATCAGGGGGTTGCTCACACCACTGGCGGTGCCGATCAGCGCCTGGTGGTGGATATCGGCGGCGCCAGTACTGAACTGGTAACCGGCACGGGCGCACAAACCACCTCGTTGTTCAGCCTGTCGATGGGCTGCGTCACCTGGCTGGAACGCTATTTTGCCGATCGTAATCTGGGGCAGGAAAATTTTGATGCCGCAGAAAAAGCGGCACGCGAAGTGTTACGTCCGGTTGCCGATGAATTGCGGTATCACGGCTGGAAAGTATGCGTTGGTGCTTCCGGCACTGTGCAGGCCTTACAAGAAATCATGATGGCACAGGGGATGGATGAACGGATTACCCTGGAAAAGTTGCAGCAACTGAAACAGCGCGCCATTCATTGTGGTCGACTGGAGGAACTGGAGATCGACGGGCTGACGCTGGAACGTGCGTTAGTGTTCCCGAGTGGTCTGGCGATCCTGATAGCCATTTTTACCGAACTGAATATTCAGTGTATGACCCTGGCTGGCGGTGCACTGCGTGAAGGCCTGGTCTACGGCATGTTGCATCTGGCCGTCGAGCAGGATATTCGCAGCCGTACGCTGCGTAATATTCAACGCCGCTTTATGATCGATATTGATCAGGCTCAGCGAGTAGCCAAAGTTGCGGCTAATTTCTTCGATCAGGTGGAAAACGAATGGCATCTTGAAGCAATAAGCCGTGATTTGCTCATCAGCGCCTGTCAGCTTCATGAAATCGGTCTGAGCGTTGATTTCAAACAAGCGCCGCAACATGCTGCTTATCTGGTGCGTAATCTGGATCTTCCCGGTTTTACGCCTGCACAGAAAAAATTACTGGCGACGCTACTACTCAACCAGACGAACCCAATAGATCTCTCCTCGTTGCATCAACAAAATGCCGTACCGCCACGCGTCGCAGAACAACTCTGCCGTTTACTACGCCTGGCCATCATTTTTGCCAGCCGTCGCCGTGACGATCTCGTGCCAGAGATGACATTAAAGGCCAACCATGAACTGTTGACCTTGACGCTTCCGCAAGGTTGGCTAACCCAACATCCGCTGGGTAAAGAGATTATTGATCAGGAAAGCCAGTGGCAAAGCTATGTTCACTGGCCGTTGGAAGTGCATTAAAGAGTAATATGCTGGG
Source organism: Escherichia sp. 94.0001 (assembly GCF_013369155.2). Classification (NCBI taxonomy): domain Bacteria; kingdom Pseudomonadati; phylum Pseudomonadota; class Gammaproteobacteria; order Enterobacterales; family Enterobacteriaceae; genus Escherichia; species Escherichia sp. 94.0001. The sequence goes on from NZ_JABWMS020000024.1 coordinate 42,713, forward strand.
TGCGATGCTCGCGCATCTTACCCGGCCTTGATTATTTCCCTCGTTTTGCTGCCATCATCGCCTTCAGATTTGCCAGATGGTTTTGGCCTTTCTGCATTCGTTCTTCGGCGCTGACAACTTTGCGCTCCTGTTCCCATACCAAATCATCCTGCGGCAGCTCCAGCAGGAAGCGACTCGGCTCCGGGCGCACAAGTTCGCCGTACTGACGGCGTTCTTTACACAGCGTAAAGGTCAATTCCTTCTGGGCGCGGGTGATGCCAACATAGGCCAGCCGACGCTCCTCATCAATATTGTCTTCATCGATGCTGCTCTGGTGAGGCAAAAATCCTTCTTCCATACCGACCATGTAGACATAAGGAAACTCCAGCCCTTTTGACGCGTGCAGAGTCATCAGTTGTACCTGATCCAGCTCTTCCTCGCTCTCGCCGCGCTCCATCATGTCTCGCAGAGTAAAGCGCGTCACCACCTGAGTGAGCGTCATCGGCTCATCCAGTTCACTGCCTTCCAGCATCTCCGTCATCCAGCTAAACAGTTGGTTGACGTTCTTCATGCGCATTTCGGCAGCTTTCGGGCTGGGCGATGTTTCATACAGCCAGGATTCATAATCCATGCCGTGGATCAGATCGCGTACTGCGGCAATCGGTTCCCGCTCCGCCAGGCGCTGGATTTCCGCTAGCCAGTGAGTGAAGCGGGTCAATGCTTCATAACCACGTCCACTAAGCGTCTGACTCAGGCCCATATCAAAACTGGCGGTAAACATACTTTTATTGCGCGTCATCGCCCACTCGCCCAGCTTTTTCAGCGTCGCCGGGCCAATCTCTCGTTTCGGCGTGTTAACGATACGCAGAAATGCGCTGTCATCGTCCGGGTTAGCCAGCACGCGCAGATAAGCCAGCAAATCTTTGATTTCTGGGCGAGAGAAAAACGACGTGCCACCGGAAATTTTGTACGGGATGCGGTTTTGCATCAGGAATTTTTCAAACACCCGCGACTGATGGTTACCACGATAAAGAATGGCGTAATCTTTGTACTGCGTTTTATTGACGAAGTGATGGGCGATCAATTCACCGGTGACGCGCTCGGCCTCATGTTCCTCGTTATTCGCGCTTAAAACTTTTAGCTCTGTGCCGTAACCCAGTTCAGAAAAAAGACGCTTTTCAAAGACGTGCGGGTTATTGGCGATAAGGATGTTCGCCGCTTTCAGAATACGCCCGGAAGAGCGATAGTTCTGTTCGAGTTTAATCACCTTCAACGCAGGGAAATCCTGGCTCAACAGCACCAGGTTTTGCGGACGGGCACCGCGCCAGGAGTAGATCGACTGGTCATCATCGCCTACCACGGTAAAACGTGCGCGGCTGCCCACCAGCAGTTTCACCAGTTCATACTGGCTGGTGTTGGTGTCCTGATACTCATCCACCAGCAGGTAGCGAATTTTGTTCTGCCAGCGCTCGCGGACTTCTTCATTGCGTTGCAGCAGTAACGTCGGCAATAAAATCAGATCATCGAAGTCGAGAACGTTACAGGCTTTCAGGTGTGAATCATACAGCCCATAACAATGGGCAAAAATGCGATCCCGCTCGCCCTTTGCTTCTGCCGCCGCCTGCGCCGGTGTTTTGAGATCGTTCTTCCAGTTAGAGATGGTCGAAATCAGCTGTTGCAGAAGAACTTTGTCATCTTCAATCAGCCCCTCGGTCAGTTCTTTGAGCAACGCCAGTTGATCGGTATCGTCAAACAGTGAAAAGTTCGCTTTCATCCCAAGCGCCGCATACTCCCGTTTGATGATATCCAGCCCTAATGTATGGAAGGTGGAGATCATCAGCCCGCGCGCCTCTTTACGCCCCAGCGTCTGCCCGACACGCTCTTTCATCTCGCGCGCCGCCTTATTGGTAAAGGTCACCGCCGCGATATGCCGTGCCTGATAACCGCAACCGCGGATCAGATGGGCGATTTTATTGGTGATAACACGAGTTTTACCGGAACCCGCGCCCGCCAGCACCAGGCAGGGGCCGGTAACGAATTCGACAGCTTGTTGTTGGCCGGGGTTTAGACGCATAGGTGTATTGCTCAATCTTCGAACGGGGGGAGGATTGTAGCAGAATCGCATTTGAATGTGACCGAGTGAAAACCGCTAACCGGATGGCTGCGGATGTTTAAATCAGAGAGGGAAGGCCGAAACCGGAGTGCATCATGAATCCATTAGACTTAGAAAATATCGGGTCGTAACGTTGTGTTATTACTTTTTCAGAGTTTACTAAGGAGAGGTTTACTCGTGGCGATTAATTTCAGCCCCAAGGTTGGTGAAATACTGGAATGCAACTTTGGTAACTATCCTGTTAGCCAGAATGGACAGTTCAGCACGACGTATTACGATGGCCGCATTCCACCTGAGATGATAAAAAATAGGTTGGTTGTCGTGCTCAACGGAAAAATTAATGGCAACGCATGTATCGTCGTTCCATTATCAACCACTCGCGACCATGACAAGTTAAATCGTGGAATGCATGTTGAAATAGCCAGTAATGTTATCAATGACCTGCAATTCTTTGATCAGCAGATACGTTGGGCTAAAGCCGACCTGGTACAACAAGTCAGTCGAAACCGATTAAACAGAGCAAGGACTTATCGGGGGTATCTTAATCAATGTTTGCCACATGAGTTGGTTGCAGACATACAGAGGGCAGTCATCAAGTCAATCAATGCCATATCGCTCATAAATTGACAATAAAATCACCATCCCCGATAATGACTCTGTAGCCCATAGAGGCCCTAAGTTTTCTCCCCTTGAGGGACCTGCGAAGCCCGGATTTTCCGGGCTTTTGCCATATATGTCCCCCCTCCCTGACTGACAATTTTTAATTCAAGGCACGATCATGGCAAAAACAGCAGCAGCACTGCATATCCTTGTAAAAGAAGAGAAACTGGCTCTGGAACTTCTCGAGCAGATTAAGAATGGTGCCGATTTCGGCAAGCTGGCGAAGAAACACTCTATTTGCCCGTCAGGGAAACGCGGCGGTGATTTAGGTGAATTCCGCCAGGGCCAGATGGTTCCGGCGTTCGATAAAGTGGTTTTCTCTTGTCCGGTACTGGAGCCAACCGGTCCGCTGCATACCCAGTTCGGGTATCACATCATTAAGGTGCTTTACCGTAACTAACAGCAAGGCCTTCTCCGGGAGAAGGCCTTGAACTCTGAATCGCACTTAACCCGCAACTGCAATACGTTTCATATCCGTCATATAGCCGCGCAGTTTCTTACCTACCTGCTCAATCGCATGGCTGCGAATCGCTTCGTTCACATCACGCAACTGCGCGTTATCTACCGCACCTTCCGGAATAGCTTTACCCAGGTCGCCCGGTTGCAGCTCTGCCATAAACGGTTTCAGCAACGGCACACAAGCGTAAGAGAACAGATAGTTACCGTACTCGGCGGTATCAGAGATAACCACGTTCATTTCGTACAGACGCTTACGGGCGATGGTATTGGCAATCAGCGGCAGTTCGTGCAGTGATTCATAGTAAGCAGACTCTTCGATGATGCCGGAATCAACCATGGTTTCGAATGCCAGCTCAACGCCTGCTTTTACCATCGCGATCATCAGTACGCCTTTATCGAAGTACTCCTGCTCGCCGATTTTGCCTTCATACTGCGGCGCGGTTTCGAACGCGGTTTTGCCGGTCTCTTCACGCCAGGTCAGCAGTTTCTTATCGTCGTTAGCCCAGTCCGCCATCATGCCGGAAGAGAATTCGCCAGAGATGATATCGTCCATATGTTTCTGGAACAGCGGTGCCATGATCTCTTTCAGTTGCTCTGACAGCGCATAAGCACGCAGTTTCGCCGGGTTAGAGAGACGGTCCATCATCAGGGTGATGCCGCCCTGCTTCAGGGCTTCGGTGATGGTTTCCCAACCGAACTGAATCAGTTTTTCTGCATATGCCGGGTCGGTGCCTTCTTCCACCAGCTTGTCGAAGCACAGCAGAGAGCCAGCCTGCAACATACCGCACAGAATGGTTTGCTCGCCCATCAGGTCAGATTTCACTTCCGCAACAAAGGACGACTCCAGCACGCCCGCACGGTGACCACCGGTGGCTGCCGCCCATGCTTTAGCGATCGCCATGCCTTCGCCTTTCGGATCGTTTTCCGGGTGAACGGCAATCAGCGTCGGTACGCCAAACCCACGTTTGTACTCTTCACGCACTTCGGTGCCAGGGCATTTCGGCGCAACCATTACTACGGTGATGTCTTTACGGATCTGCTCGCCCACTTCGACGATGTTGAAACCATGCGAGTAACCCAGCGCCGCGCCGTCTTTCATCAGCGGCTGTACGGAACGCACCACGTCGGAGTGCTGTTTGTCTGGCGTCAGGTTAACGACCAGATCCGCCTGCGGGATCAGCTCTTCATAAGTGCCAACTTTAAAACCGTTTTCGGTCGCTTTACGCCAGGATGCGCGCTTCTCAGCGATCGCTTCTTTACGCAGGGCATAGGAGATGTCCAGACCAGAATCACGCATGTTCAGGCCCTGGTTCAGACCCTGTGCGCCACAACCGACGATGACCACTTTTTTACCCTGAAGGTAGCTCGCGCCGTCAGCGAATTCGTCGCGGCCCATAAAGCGACATTTACCCAGTTGCGCCAGTTGCTGGCGCAGATTCAGTGTATTGAAGTAGTTAGCCATGGTGATTCCTCGTGATGTTGTGCTTCTTATTGTTCGGTTCGCTGATGAGCGAGAATGTCACCACATTACAACAGGAAATTTATTGCGGAAATTGATATATTCACAACGTCATGTTGCAATTTCTGCAACGTCCTAACCGGGGGATCTACCAGTGGATTTACGCGACCTGAAAATGTTTCTACATCTGGCGGAAAGCCGCCATTTTGGCCGCAGCGCACGGGCGATGCACGTCAGTCCGTCCACGCTTTCGCGTCAGATTCAGCGCCTGGAAGACGATCTCGGTCAACCATTGTTTGTACGCGATAACCGTACGGTGACGCTGACGGAAGCGGGCGAAGAACTGCGCGTTTTCGCCCAGCAAACACTGTTGCAGTATCAGCAATTGCGCCACACCATCGACCAGCAAGGGCCGTCCCTCTCTGGCGAATTACATATCTTCTGCTCGGTGACCGCTGCCTACAGCCATCTGCCGCCGATTCTGGATCGCTTCCGCGCGGAACACCCGTCGGTGGAGATTAAACTCACTACTGGTGATGCGGCGGATGCAATGGAAAAAGTTGTAACGGGGGAAGCGGATCTGGCGATTGCCGGGAAGCCGGAGACGCTGCCCGGTGCGGTGGCGTTTTCGATGCTGGAGAACCTTGCGGTGGTGCTGATCGCGCCAGCCTTACCGTGCCCGGTGCGTAATCAGGTTTCGGTAGAGAAGCCGGACTGGTCTACAGTGCCGTTTATCATGGCCGATCAGGGACCGGTACGCCGCCGCATTGAACTGTGGTTCCGACGCAACAAAATCAGCAACCCGATGATTTACGCCACAGTCGGTGGGCATGAAGCGATGGTATCGATGGTGGCGCTCGGCTGCGGCGTGGCCTTGTTGCCAGAAGTGGTGCTGGAAAACAGCCCGGAACCGGTGCGTAACCGCGTGATGATTCTGGAGCGTAGCGATGAGAAAACGCCGTTTGAACTGGGTGTGTGTGCACAAAAAAAGCGGCTGCATGAGCCGCTGATTGAGGCTTTCTGGAAGATTTTACCGAACCATTAACCCGCCAAAAAGAACCTGAACGCCGGGTTATGGGTTTCGTCGTGGCAATCGTAGCCCAGCTCATTCAGCCGGGTTTCGAAATCCGGTTCGTGGTCGCCAAGCTCGAACGCCGCCAGTACGCGCCCGTAGTCGGTGCCGTGGCTGCGATAATGGAAAAGCGAAATGTTCCAGTGGGTACCTAGCGTGTTGAGGAAGCGCAGCAGCGCACCCGGTGATTCCGGGAATTCGAAGCTGTAGAGACGTTCCTGCAACGGATGCGATGGACGCCCGCCAACCATATAGCGCACGTGTAGCTTCGCCATTTCGTCGTCGGAGAGATCAACCACGCTGTAGCCGCCATCGTTGAGCATCTGCAAAATTTCTCTTCGCTCTTCGAGCCCGCGGCTTAAGCGCACGCCGACAAAGATGCAGGCGTTTTTGGCATCGGCAAAGCGGTAGTTGAACTCGGTGACCGAACGCCCGCCAAGCAACTGGCAGAACTTCAGGAAGCTGCCTTTTTCTTCCGGAATGGTCACCGCCAGCAATGCTTCACGTTGTTCGCCCAGTTCGCAGCGTTCCGAGACGTAGCGCAGGCCGTGGAAGTTCACGTTAGCACCGGAAAGAATATGCGCCAGCCGTTCACCGCGAATGTTGTGCTGAGCGATATATTTTTTCATCCCTGCCAGTGCCAGCGCGCCGGAGGGTTCCGCCACCGCGCGCACATCTTCGAATAAATCCTTCATCGCCGCACAGATAGCATCACTATCGACGGTGATGATGTCGTCGAGATACTCCTGGCACAAACGGAAGGTTTCGTCGCCAATGCGTTTTACCGCAACGCCTTCAGCAAACAGCCCCACGCGCGGCAGATCCACAGGATGACCCGCATCCAGCGCCGCTTTCAGGCAGGCGGAGTCTTCCGCTTCAACGGCGATCACTTTGATTTGCGGCATCAGTTGTTTGATCAGCACCGCCACACCCGCCGCCAGACCGCCGCCGCCGACCGGCACAAACACGCGGTCAAGATGGGCATCCTGCTGGAGCAGTTCCAGCGCCAGCGTGCCTTGCCCGGCGATCACCATCGGATGATCGAACGGCGGCACCCAGGTGAAGCCCTGCTGCTGTGACAGTTCGATCGCTTTGGCTTTCGCTTCATCAAAGTTCGCGCCATGAAGCAGCACTTCGCCGCCAAAGCCGCGTACCGCATCGACTTTGATATCGGCGGTGGCGGTTGGCATGACGATCAGCGCCTTCACGCCTAACCGTGCGGAAGAAAACGCGACGCCCTGCGCGTGATTACCCGCCGAGGCAGTGATCACGCCATGCGCTTTTTGTTCTTCCGTCAGGCCCGCCATCATGGCGTATGCACCGCGCAGCTTAAAGCTGTGTACCGGCTGGCGATCTTCGCGCTTCACCAGAATCACGTTATCAAGACGCGACGAGAGCTTTTCCATTTTTTGTAGCGGCGTGACCTGCGCCGCCTCGTAAACCGGTGCACGTAGCACCGCTCTTAAATATTCGGCGCCTTCCGGAGCACCAGACAGGGGTTGTGAGTCTGCCATCATTAACCCCCCAGTTTCGATTTATCGCGCACCGCGCCTTTGTCGGCGCTGGTTGCCAGGCTGGCGTAGGCGCGCAGGGCAAAGGAAACCTGACGTTCACGGTTTTTCGGCGTCCAGGCTTTGTCGCCACGGGCTTCCTGCGCTTCACGACGGGCCGCCAGTTCGGCATCGCTTACCTGTAACTGAATGCCACGGTTCGGAATGTCGATAGCGATCAGGTCACCATCTTCAATCAGGCCAATGCTGCCGCCGCTTGCCGCTTCCGGCGAGACGTGGCCGATGGAAAGACCAGAGGTGCCGCCGGAGAAGCGTCCATCGGTGATCAGCGCACAGGCTTTGCCGAGCCCCATTGATTTCAGGAAGCTGGTTGGGTAGAGCATTTCCTGCATGCCAGGGCCGCCTTTCGGGCCTTCATAGCGGATCACCACCACATCGCCCGCGACAACTTTACCACCGAGGATCGCGTCTACCGCGTCGTCCTGGCTTTCGTACACTTTCGCCGGGCCGGTGAATTTTAGGATGCTGTCATCGACGCCTGCGGTTTTAACGATGCAGCCGTTTTCTGCGAAATTACCGTAGAGCACCGCCAGACCGCCGTCTTTGCTGTAGGCGTGTTCCAGCGAGCGGATACAGCCATTGGAGCGATCGTCGTCCAGCGTATCCCAGCGGCAATCCTGCGAGAATGCCTGTGTAGTACGAATGCCCGCAGGGCCAGCGCGGAACATATTTTTTACCGCATCATCCTGGGTCACGACGATGTCGTATTGCTCAAGGGTTTGCGGCAACGTCAGGCCAAGTACGTTTTTCACATCACGGTTCAGTAACCCCGCGCGATCCAGTTCGCCGAGAATACCGATAACACCACCAGCACGGTGAACATCTTCCATATGGTATTTCTGGGTGCTCGGCGCGACTTTACACAGCTGCGGTACTTTGCGGGAGAGCTTATCGATATCACTCATGGTGAAGTCGATTTCCGCTTCCTGTGCCGCCGCCAGCAGGTGAAGTACGGTGTTAGTCGATCCGCCCATCGCGATATCCAGCGTCATGGCGTTTTCAAACGCCGCCTTACTGGCGATGTTACGCGGCAGTGCGCTTTCATCATCCTGTTCGTAGTAACGTTTGGTCAATTCAACAATGCGTTTACCGGCATTGAGGAACAACTGCTTACGGTCAGCGTGGGTTGCCAGCAGCGAGCCGTTGCCCGGCTGCGACAGACCCAGAGCTTCGGTCAGGCAGTTCATCGAGTTAGCGGTGAACATCCCGGAGCAGGAACCGCAGGTCGGGCAGGCGGAACGTTCAACCTGCTCGCTCTGCGAGTCAGAGACTTTCGGGTCTGCGCCCTGGATCATCGCATCCACCAGATCGAGCTTGATGATCTGATCGGACAGTTTGGTCTTCCCGGCTTCCATCGGGCCGCCGGAAACAAAGATCACCGGAATATTCAGGCGCAGGGAGGCCATCAGCATCCCCGGGGTGATTTTGTCGCAGTTAGAGATGCAGACCATGGCGTCGGCGCAGTGGGCATTGACCATATACTCAACGGAATCAGCGATCAGTTCGCGAGATGGCAGTGAATAAAGCATCCCCCCGTGGCCCATAGCGATCCCATCATCCACCGCAATGGTATTGAACTCTTTGGCAACGCCGCCAGCCGCTTCAATTTGTTCGGCGACCAGTTTACCGAGATCGCGCAGATGAACGTGACCCGGTACAAATTGGGTGAACGAGTTCACAACCGCGATAATCGGCTTACCGAAATCGGCGTCGGTCATTCCGGTGGCGCGCCACAGCGCACGAGCACCCGCCATATTACGACCATGAGTGGTGGTGGCGGAACGGTACTTAGGCATACTTTATTTACTCCCAGTGTCTGTCTCGTAAATGGGACGGTGCGTGCCGTCCCATTTTTTGTATTTATTGATTAACTTGATCTAACCAGCCCCATTTATCTTCGGTTTCACCAGTGAAGAGGCCGAAGAAGGCTTGCTGGATGCGTTTGGTAACCGGGCCACAACGGCCTTCGCCTACCTGGATACCATCTACACTGCGCACTGGCGTGATTTCAGCCGCTGTACCAGACATAAACACTTCATCCGCCAGGTACAGTGATTCGCGCGACAGCACCTGCTCACGCACTTCAATTCCCAGTTCTTTCGCCAGTTTGATGATGGCGTCACGGGTAATCCCCGGCAGCGCGGATGAGGTGAACGGTGGGGTAAACAGCACACCGTCTTTCACTTCAAACAGGTTTTCGCCCGCACCTTCAGAGATATAACCATTCACGTCCAGCGCGATACCTTCCTGATAACCGTGGCGGCGCGCTTCGCTACCCACCAGCAGAGAAGAGAGGTAGTTACCACCGGCTTTTGCCGCGGTTGGGATGGTGTTTGGCGCTGCGCGGTTCCAGGAGGAAACCATTGCATCGATCCCCTGCTCCAGCGCTTCTGCACCCAGATACGCTCCCCACGGGAAAGCGGCGATAATCACGTCGGTTGAGTATCCCGCTGGCGGGTTTACGCCCATGCCAACATCACCGACGAAGATCAGCGGACGGATATAGGCGCTGGTGAGATTGTTTTTGCGGATCACGTCACGACACGCTTCCATCAGCTCATCAATGCTCTGCGAAACCGGGAAGCGATAGATTTTGGCGGAGTCATGCAGACGCTGCATATGCTCACGATGGCGGAATACAACTGGTCCTTTGTGCGAGTCATAGCAACGGATACCTTCAAAAACTGAGGTACCATAGTGCAGCGCGTGCGACATCACATGCACCTTCGCGTCTTCCCAGCGAACCATTTCCCCATTGAACCAAATGTAATCAGCTTTCTTCGTGGTCATTTTTATATTCCTTTTGCGCTCAGGCGCGGATTTGTTGTGATGTGGTTGTGCTCTGGCAGATGGCAACGTGTGCGACGTCCACCAGTTTATTTAACTGACTAAACAGTAAGTCGACCGACCGTGGGCTGGCAACGGTCAATTCGATATTTATATTTTGTGCATCGCTGGCGGCGGCCATATTCATTGAGCAGACGTGGAAACCACGATGACGCACCACGCGTAAAACACGTTCTAAGGTTTCCGGATTGAAGCGAGCCGATACATTGACCTGATGTTGCATCATGATAATTTCTCCAACATTTCTGAATTACTGGCGCCAGGCGGCACCAGCGGCCAGACGTTCTCAAGTTCGTCGATTGAGACATGAAGCAGGTATGGCCCATCACTGTTCAGCATGGTGTCGAGTGCCGCTTCAACCTGGTCTTTACGGGTGATGTGTTGGCCAGGGATGCCGAATGCGCTGGCTAACATGAGGAAATCGGGATTATCGGTAAGGGTGGTTTCGCTATATCGTTCCTGGAAAAACAGTTGCTGCCATTGTCGAACCATCCCTAACCGTTGGTTATCGAGTAAGACGATTTTCAACGGTAACTGCTTGCGTTTTACGGTGCCCAGCTCTTGCACATTCATCATGAAAGAGCCGTCACCGGAGATACAGACGACGGTATCGTTCGGCCGCGCAACTTGCGCACCAACCGCTGCCGGTAAACCAAACCCCATGGTGCCTAATCCGCTTGAAGTGATGAAATTTTCCGGGCGAGTGTGGACGATGTGCTGCGCGGCCCACATCTGGTGCTGCCCTACATCTGTGGTTACTACACAATCTTCAGGTTTACGATCCGACAGTTGTTTTAACAACAACGGCGCGTAGATAGCATCACCGGGATGGTTGTAACGCCATGCATGTTCATCACGCAGCTGCGCGCAGTGTTGCTGCCAGTCATTGATATTCAACGGCTGTCGTAATGCCGGTAACAGAGCATTTAAATCACCCTGCAATGCCACATGCGCCTGACGCAGCTTGTTCATTTCTGCCGGGTCGATATCCATATGGATAACACTGGCGTGTGGTGCGAAGGTGTTCAGTTTGCCAGTTACCCGGTCATCAAAACGTGCACCCACGGCGATCAACAAGTCACATTCCTGCACCGCAAAGTTCGCCGCTTTGGTGCCGTGCATCCCCAGCATGCCCAGATAGTACGGATAATCCGCATCAACTGCGCCAAGTCCTTTCAGCGTGCAGGTGGCAGGCATTTTTGTGGCAGAGAGAAATTCTCGTAATGCAGGAACTGCCTGCGCCATACCCACGCCACCGCCAACGTACAGCATCGGTTTTTGCGCTTTTGCCAACATCTGGCGCGCTTGCTCGACTTCGGCATGTGGGAAAGTCACTTCGTTTTCAACGGTGGTGAACCAGGGTTCCAGATCGCCGCTGGCTAACTGGATATCTTTTGGGATATCGACCAGAACCGGACCTGGACGACCTGAACTGGCAACGTCGAATGCTTCAGCCATGATGCGCGGCAACTCTTCCAGTGATTGCACCAGGAAACTGTGCTTGGTGCAGGCTAACGACAACCCCAGGACATCAACTTCCTGAAATGCGTCGGTGCCGATGAAGGGAGCGGACACCTGACCGGTGATGGCAACAACAGGGATGGAATCTAACAGTGCGTCCGCAAGCCCGGTTATCAGGTTGGTTGCGCCCGGACCAGATGTGGCGATACATACGCCAGTTTTGCCGGTAGCACGGGCATAACCGATAGCCGCCATTGCCGCGCCCTGCTCATGCCGGCACAGCAAGTGCTCCACGCCGCCGTCATACAATGCATCGTAAACCGGCATAATTGCGCCACCCGGATAACCGAAAACGGTATTCACACCTTGTGCCCGCAACGCATGTACCACCCACTGTGCGCCATTCATAGTTAGTTCCCCGTCCTGAATCTTGAGAAACAGAATTTTGTGCTGTTATTCATTGTCTGCTCCTCGGTTATGTTTTTAAGGTCAAAAAAAACCCCCGGACCTTTCGGTGCGGGGGTCTTAGTTCGTTAAGGCTTGATCTCTAAGCCTTTCCTCGTCCAAGTGCAGCCCCGCACGGTGGGATAATAATCACCACCACGCTAATCACGACCAGGCTAATCACTCGTAGAAGGGCTGTCATTTTGTCTTTTCTTGCATCTTGTTCGAAGGAATGCCTAAAGAGTTACCATAGATTTTGCGAATAGCACAAGATATTTTTTGGCTGATTTTTATGATGTCTTTAATAATTTCAAGAGAAATTGTTGTTTTTTAAAAAGAAAATAGTGAGTGAAAAAAATTCAATTTCAGTATGAATGTTGTACCCTTCCTCGTAGTTCATCCTTTGCCCGCTGCATTTTTGCGAGCATCGTTCCACCGCCAGAACAACTCAACTTCACTTGCACAAATAAACAGGAATCAGCCACTAAAATTCACGAATTAGCGGGCTACAGCAGCGATATCTTATGCACATAATGGTGACTCAAGGAGGGCTTATGTCACTGTCAATTGTTCATACCCGCGCAGCCCTGGGAGTAAATGCGCCCCCAATCACTGTTGAGGTACATATCAGTAAAGGTCTACCCGGCTTAACGATGGTGGGCTTACCAGAAACAACGGTAAAAGAAGCTCGCGATCGCGTGCGCAGCGCCATTATCAATAGCGGATATGAATATCCGGCGAAAAAAATCACCATCAACCTTGCTCCAGCCGATCTGCCAAAAGAAGGGGGACGATATGATTTGCCTATCGCTATTGCGTTACTGACGGCCTCAGAACAGCTTACAGCCAATAAGTTAGATGAATATGAATTAGTCGGAGAACTGGCGCTTACAGGCGCTCTGCGTGGCGTTCCCGGCGCAATCTCCAGTGCAACTGAAGCTATTAAGTCGGGCAGAAAAATTATCGTCGCGAAAGATAACGAAGATGAAGTGGGGCTAATTAACGGTGAAGGATGCCTGATAGCCGATCATCTGCAGGCTGTCTGTGCGTTTCTGGAAGGTAAGCACGCTCTCGAACGCCCGAAACCAACTGATGCAGTATCCCGGGCGCTACAACATGATCTCAGTGATGTTGTCGGTCAGGAGCAAGGAAAGCGAGGACTGGAAATTACCGCCGCTGGCGGACACAACCTTTTACTGATTGGACCGCCGGGAACAGGTAAAACAATGCTCGCCAGCCGTATTAATGGCCTGTTGCCAGATTTAAGCAATGAAGAGGCACTGGAGAGCGCTGCGATATTAAGTCTGGTAAATGCTGAATCAGTACAAAAACAATGGCGGCAGCGCCCGTTCCGCTCACCTCATCACAGTGCGTCGTTAACTGCGATGGTGGGCGGTGGTGCAATTCCAGGGCCTGGTGAAATTTCGCTGGCGCATAACGGCGTGCTTTTTCTTGATGAGTTACCTGAATTTGAACGGCGTACACTGGATGCCTTGCGAGAGCCGATTGAATCCGGGCAGATCCATCTTTCACGCACGCGAGCAAAAATAACCTATCCAGCCCGTTTCCAGCTTGTCGCGGCGATGAATCCCAGCCCTACCGGACATTATCAGGGAAACCATAACCGCTGCACACCAGAGCAAACGCTGCGTTATCTCAACCGACTCTCTGGTCCCTTTCTCGACCGCTTCGATCTCTCACTGGAGATCCCATTACCGCCACCCGGCATTTTGAGTAAAACGGTAGTGCCGGGAGAAAGCAGCGCCACCGTTAAACAACGCGTAATGGCCGCCAGAGAGCGCCAATTTAAGCGGCAGAATAAACTGAATGCCTGGCTGGATAGTCCGGAAATACGCCAATTCTGCAAGCTTGAGAGCGAAGATGCGCAGTGGCTGGAAGAAACGCTGCTTCATCTGGGGTTATCGATTCGTGCCTGGCAGCGGTTACTTAAAGTTGCACGAACCATTGCTGATATTGATCAGTCTGACATTATTACACGTCAGCATTTGCAAGAGGCTGTTAGCTATCGTGCTATCGACCGCTTGCTCATCCATTTGCAAAAACTGCTGACATAAAAAAAGGGCATTTCGCCCTTTTTATTAATCGTCAGAATCGGTGTAGTCTTCAGCACCTTCAACCTGCGGTTTACCGCCGGAAAGGGTGTGAAAACGTTTTGGACGCTTGATACGCGTCATATACTTGGACCACACGCGTTCTGCTTCTGTCACTGGCTCACGTTCGCCACGGCATACTGCTACGAAGAGTTTCTCTTCCTCGGTAACCGGCTCGCGTTTGCCGAGATCCAGCTCATTGAAGGCATAACCATGACGCTCAAGCAGTTGTGCCTCTTTGATGGTGAAATCACCATGACGAGAGAATCCACGTGGATAATGTTTATTGTCGAAATATCGATTAGTCGTCGTAAAGCTTTCCGCCATCCTGCACGCTCCTAATTCTTTGACCGAGCTAGTTATGGCGCGGAGTATTAGTTACGCTTGACAGAGTGTAAAACAAAACATTTAAATCATAACGACAAATAATTTTGCGGAGAGCACTGTGGATACGGAATTGTTAAAAACTTTCCTGGAAGTTAGCCGAACGCGTCACTTTGGTCGAGCGGCTGAATCGCTCTATCTGACCCAGTCAGCAGTGAGCTTTCGAATCAGACAACTGGAAAATCAACTGGGTGTGAACCTTTTCACCCGCCACAGAAACAATATCCGTTTAACCGCTGCCGGTGAAAAGCTACTGCCCTATGCAGAAACGCTCATGAGTACCTGGCAGGCCGCCCGTAAGGAGGTGGCGCATACCTCACGACATAATGAGTTTTCTATCGGTGCCAGCGCCTCGTTGTGGGAATGTATGCTTAATCAGTGGTTGGGACGCTTGTATCAAAACCAGGATACCCATACAGGTTTACAGTTCGAAGCGCGAATTGCCCAACGGCAGTCTCTGGTAAAACAGCTGCATGAACGCCAGCTTGATCTTCTTATTACTACTGAAGCACCCAAAATGGACGAATTTAGCAGTCAGTTGTTGGGGTATTTCACTTTAGCGCTTTATACCAGTGCCCCTTCTAAACTAAAGGGAGATCTAAACTATCTGCGATTAGAGTGGGGGCCAGATTTTCAACAGCATGAGGCAGGTTTGATCGGTGCTGACGAAGTTCCCATTCTGACAACGAGTTCAGCTGAACTGGCACAGCAACAGATTGCGACGCTTAATGGTTGCACCTGGCTACCCGTCAGTTGGGCGCGTAAAAAGGGCGGCCTGCATACCGTTGTCGATAGCACAACTCTTTCACGGCCGCTTTATGCCATATGGCTGCAAAATAGCGATAAAAATGCGTTGATTCGCGATCTATTGAAAATTAACGTGCTGGATGAAGTGTATTAATCTGAATGGCTGGCAAGGATGCCGATAGAAGAATTTACTTCGGAGAGGTTATTTCAGATAAAAAAAAATCCTTAGCTTTCGCTAAGGATGATTTCTGGCAGGGGCGGAGAGACTCGAACTCCCAACACCCGGTTTTGGAGACCGGTGCTCTACCAATTGAACTACGCCCCTAATTAGGGTGGCGGAACGGACGGGACTCGAACCCGCGACCCCCTGCGTGACAGGCAGGTATTC
>NZ_JABWMS020000244.1:0-420 GCF_013369155.2 Escherichia sp. 94.0001
TCACCAGGATACTCTGCAGCCCCTTCACCGGACCTTCAATCGGCCCTTCACCAATGGCATCAATCACGCTCATCATCTGCGTGGACTTAAGATTGTCCTTTGCCTCAACCGGCGTGTGTGCCCTGCCGCCACCTTTACCCACTCGGTCCCCCTCTCCTGTCTGATGTCTGAATCTGTTTATGCCCCAAAAACGACAGGCACCCCGGAGGGTGCCTGTGTCATGACGGAATAAAATTTCTGAATTTCTTCACATTTTCTGTACGCCCCCGTGGCAGATATCATTCCCGGGCGTTACAGTTTTTTCGGGCCAATAAAAACAAAACTCCCTGTGGTTAATCTTCATTTTCTGTTCCCGCAGCCTTCGGTCACTGCGGGATTTTTTCGCTTTTATGCCTGCCGCCCGATAACCACCACCTTCCC
>NZ_JABWMS020000245.1:0-419 GCF_013369155.2 Escherichia sp. 94.0001
CGCCGACATTCTGACGCCACGACGCCGGGAGGATTACGGTAAGGACCTGTGGAGTGCTTATCAGACCATTCAGGAGAATATGCTGAAAGGCGGAATTTCAGGTCGCAGCGCTAAAGGAAAACGTATCCATACCCGTGCCATTCACAGCATTGACACTGACATTAAGCTCAACCGCGCATTGTGGGTGATGGCGGAAACGCTGCTGGAGAGCCTGCGCTGATTCAGCCATTACCCTGAAAACCACGCATTTATTTGTCCTTTAAGGAGTCATTTCATGAAAACCATTTCACATAATTCCACCACATCTTCTGTTTCCGTAACCGCTGCATCAGGGAATGACCAGCCTCAGCTGGTTGCCACCATAGTCCCTGATGAACAGCGCATCAGCTTCTGGCCGCAGCATTTTGGCCTCATTCCAC
>NZ_JABWMS020000246.1:0-411 GCF_013369155.2 Escherichia sp. 94.0001
CCTGCCACAGATACCAGGCCTCTGCCGAAGGCTCCCGCAGCACCACGCTGACATTACCCCATTCCGGCACCTTCACCGTTTTATGACGAAACCCTGACAGTCTGGCCAGCGCCAGCGTTTTCAGATCCTTTTTCATGATGACCCATCCCCTTATCCGGCGGCTGCGCTCACTGTCACGGTGCATTCAACAGACGTCACACTCTGTGCTTTCTCTGCCGAATCGGTCACCACGCAGGTATATTTCCCCGCATCAGCGGACTGCGCACCTGGCTTACTGAAGGTGTCAGTAGTCTGCCCGTCAACCGGCTGACCATCCTTCTTCCAGGCGTATTTATACGGCGGCGTTCCCCCGTTGGCACTGACTGACATTGTCAGCAGCGCACCGGTATTCACGGTAAGTGTCTTCTCCAG
>NZ_JABWMS020000247.1:0-408 GCF_013369155.2 Escherichia sp. 94.0001
GAATAATGATTTGACGGTCAAAGTTATGATCATCGCTGATGGTGACTGTAACCGTCCCGTTTGGTGTTTCCGTGTTACCCCACGTACCAGCCTGTTTCGGGAATGATTTGGATACAGCTTTAACGAAGTCACCTCTGACCTGAGTCGCCTCCAGCATGCCCTTAATCGTACAGTTTTCATTTACCGTGACATTGTTGAGCGTCCCGGCGTTCGCATTCACACTGCCACTGATATCCGCATTTTTAGCGGTCAGCTTTCCGTCTGATGTCAGGGAAAATACCGGAGGACTGCCACCACTGGTAATGGTGGGGGCCGTCAGGCGTTTCAGGAACACGTCGTTCATGAATATCTGGTTGCCCTGCGCCACAAACATCGGCGTTTCATTCCCGTTTGCCGGGTCAATAAACG
>NZ_JABWMS020000248.1:0-408 GCF_013369155.2 Escherichia sp. 94.0001
ATTCCGGTCCCATATCTCCGGTTTGCGGATCGAAAAATATTGCACCTATTGAGATGATCGGGGCATCAGGATTTTTTCCCATGGTTTCAAGGTCGATCATTAGATGGTCACACGTCCTGCTGGTGGATGTGATTTCTTGATGACCGTTCACCTTAATTGAGTGATCTGCCGTCTCGCCAGTTTCATTATCGCTATCGTGATGCTGATTGCCGTCAGTGTTCTCCTTGTGTGGATGTTCAGCGCCTTCCATTTCCTCCGGATCATCTTCCTGAACTTCAACCTGATACTCTTCATCGAATGTTTCCTGGTATGTTGCGTCGCCCATCACCGCGCCACAATCAGGGCAGTTGCCGCCGCCGGTCTGACCGCAGGCGGTGCAGACTTTTTCCGGTTCCTGTTGCGCTACTG
>NZ_JABWMS020000249.1:0-407 GCF_013369155.2 Escherichia sp. 94.0001
GACCGCCGGAATCAGTGCGGTCACTGCCAGCATTAACAGCAGCAGCCAGAGCCGGAACGTCACGTTTATCGCCGATGTCAGGACGGCGCAGATCGCGGTGCTGGAAGTGACGCAGGATTACGCCGTGGCAGATGGTTCGACGGCGAACACGCTGCGGGCGAGGGTGACCGATGCGTTCGGTAATACGCTTGCCGGGCAGACGGTCAGCGTGACGGCAGGCAACGGCGCAACGGTCGCTCCGACTGTCATCACAGGGCAGGACGGGACGGTGGAAATCAGTGTCACCAGCCAGACGGCGGGCACCAGTGCGGTCACCGCCAGTATCAACAGCAGTACCGCGAGCCGGAACGTCACGTTTATCGCCGATGTCAGGACGGCGCAGATCGCGAGTCTGGAGGTGACGCAGG
>NZ_JABWMS020000250.1:0-405 GCF_013369155.2 Escherichia sp. 94.0001
CATTTGAACATAACGGCGTGACCGTCACGCTTTCTGAACTGTCAGCCCTGCAGCGCATTGAGCATCTCGCCCTGATGAAACGGCAGGCAGAACAGGCGGAGTCAGACAGTAACCGGAAGTTTACTGTGGAAGACGTCATCAGAACCGGCGCTTTTGTGGTGGCGATGTCCCTGTGGCATAACCATCCGAAGAAAACGCAGATGCCGTCCATGAATGAAGCCGTTAAACAGATTGAGCAGGAAGTGCTCACCACCTGGCCTACAGAGGCGATTTCTCATGCTGAAAACGTGGTGTACCGGCTGTCCGGTATGTATGAGTTTGTGGTGAATGATGCCCCTGAACAGGCAGAGGACGCCGGGCCTGCAGAGCCTGTTTCTGCGGGAAAGTGTTCGACGGTGAGCTGAG
>NZ_JABWMS020000251.1:0-404 GCF_013369155.2 Escherichia sp. 94.0001
ACAGATGGTGCGCTCATCACCGGACTGACCTTTCTTGACCCCAAAGATGCCACACGGGTTCAGGGGTTTTTTCAGCATTTGCAGGTCAGGTTTGGTGACGGGCCGTGGCAGGATGTCAAGGGGCTGGATGAAGTGGGCAGTGATACAGGCAGAACAGGAGAATGACATGAACATACTAAAAAAACTTATGCAGCGTCTGTGCGGTTGCGGAAAGCATGATGACTGTGAACACGTGCAGTCGCTTACAGCACAGCTGCGACTGGGGCCGGCAGACATCCTGGAGTCAGATGAGAATGGTATTATCCCGGAGCAGGACAGGGTAATCACGCAGGTGGTGATACTGGATGCGGATAAAAAGCAGATACAGTGTGTGGTAAGACCGCTGCAAATCCTGCGTGCTGACG